>NZ_JAGXJZ010000330.1:0-353 GCF_019091095.1 Achromobacter sp. GbtcB20
CGGAACCGGTCTTGCGCTTGAGGACGAGACAGGGTTCGCGCGCATCGATCGCGAGCAGTTCGGCCACTTCGCGCGGCGCGCCGAGGGCCTCGATGGCATAGGTGGCGCCCTGCAGCGGGGCCACGACCATCAGGTGTTCGTTCGGGGTGATGGCGTTGAAATCCTGGGCCAGGTAGTCCGGCGCGCAGTCCGGGTTGACCCAGCGGTCTTCGAGCTGGATCGGCACGTCGTCCTCGAAATGCACGATCAGCGAATGGAACAGGGGGCTTTCCGGCGCCAGGCCGAACTGCAGGGCCAGCGCCTCGCTCGCCGGCGCCTCTTCGAGCAGGTGCAGCGTGCTGCGGTGGCGGTGG
>NZ_JAGXJZ010000331.1:0-352 GCF_019091095.1 Achromobacter sp. GbtcB20
CAGTGATACCCCATAATTTGGAACGCGCCCCAGCTCGCCGCCTCCTGCGCAGCGGCTGCATGAATCTGCATGGCGCTGGCTAAGCGTACATACTCGGCCGCGCCGCCGGCATAGCCGCCGCGCTGACGGCTCAAGACGGATGGACGGTCGTCGTATCCGGCCGGGTCCAGGCCGTGGGCGGTCAGTTGCCGCCAGAAAACATGACGCTCAAACAGGATGACCGGCCGGCCATCGGGCAGAAAGCCGCGCGCGCGCGATTCAACTTCATTCACGGCCTTAACGCTCGCCAGCGGGACGCCCAAGCGATCAGCCGCCGCGATGAGGTCGGATTCGCGCATCAAGCGGGACACGT
>NZ_JAGXJZ010000332.1:0-351 GCF_019091095.1 Achromobacter sp. GbtcB20
CGCACGGTAGGCCAGATCTACGCCCTGCTCTTCGTCACCGAGCAGCAGTTGCACGCCGACGACATCGGCGAGAAGCTGGGCATCTCGCGCTCGAACGTCAGCATCGGGCTCAAGGAACTGCAGTCCTGGGGCCTGGTGCGCCTGCACCGCGTTCCGGGCGACCGCCGCGAATACTTCACCTCGCTGGGCGACGTGTGGGAAATCTTCCGGGTGGTGGCGGCCGAGCGGCGCCGGCGCGAAGTCGCTCCGACCCTGTCGGTGCTGCGCGAATCCCTGCTGGCGAATGCGCAGACTCCGGGAGATGTGTTCGCGCAACAACGCATGCGCGAAATGCACGAGCTGGTCGACCTG
>NZ_JAGXJZ010000333.1:0-351 GCF_019091095.1 Achromobacter sp. GbtcB20
ATAAGTGAAGCGCCACGCGGTGTGGCCCGGCCCCGCGGGGGCCGGGGAATGCCAGGGGGCCGCTGCGGGCCGCCCCGTGGCTTGTCCGTACGCGACTCTTGAAATACAGGCCAAATCCCGCTAGAATCTCGGGTTGCTTGGGCTCTGGTCCGGTAATGTTGTCAAAGTAGTCTATTTTTTTATTCAAATCGCGAATGCGACCGCCAAAGGGTGCCCTCGAGGTGACTGGTCGTATTCAAGAATTTAACCCTGGAGAATTACATGTCCGTTACTATGCGCGAAATGCTGGAAGCCGGTATCCACTTCGGCCACCAGACCCGTTTCTGGAACCCGAAAATGGCGCCGTTCATC
>NZ_JAGXJZ010000334.1:0-350 GCF_019091095.1 Achromobacter sp. GbtcB20
CGACCGCGAAGCCGCGCCCCAGCTCGCCGGCGCGTGCGGCCTCGACCGCCGCGTTCAACGCCAGGATATTCGTCTGGAAGGCGATGCCGTCGATCACTGCGGTGATATCGGCGATGCGGCGCGAAGAAGCGTCGATCGCCGCCATGCGCTCGACCACCTGACCGACGACGGCGCCACCGCGCTCGGCCACGTTCGAGGCGGAGCCGGCCAGGACGTCAGCGCTGCGCGCGTGCTCGGCGTTCTGGCGCACCGTCGTGGTCAGGGCGGCCATCGAGGCGACGGTGGCGCGGATCGCGTCGGCCTGGCGGCCGGTGCGCAGCGACAGTTCGGCATTGCCCTGTGCGATCTGG
>NZ_JAGXJZ010000335.1:0-349 GCF_019091095.1 Achromobacter sp. GbtcB20
GCCGCCGAACGTGCCGAATTCCTCTTCGTAGATCTTCTTGAAGAGCGAGCTCTGGTCGAATTCGAGCGCGCCCTGGAAGTCCTTCACCAGCTCGCGCTTGCTGGCGTTGAGCATGCGGCTCTGCAGGCCGGCGCCCGTCGAGGAATTCTTGACCAGGTACTGCAGGCCGGTCCAGCTGCGCTCGAGCTTCTGGAACTCGGGGGCATGCATGATGGCCGAGAGCTGGGTCGAGATCATGCGGTCCAGTTCCGCCAGGCGCGCATCGATCATTGCCGACAGGTTGTTCGATACCACCATCGTGCCCGACATCACCTGGGTCACCAGTTCCGAGATCAGGTCGCGCGCGCGT
>NZ_JAGXJZ010000336.1:0-349 GCF_019091095.1 Achromobacter sp. GbtcB20
CACGCTTCATACTGGCTTTGCCGTTCATTGCGCACGGTGCGAGCGATACATCGCTGCCGCGGTCCACGGACACGTGCGTAACGCGTGGCACACAGTGCCCACCCTACGAAAGCATCGCGGCGAAGCCACATGCAGCCGATAACGCACGGACGAAAAAAGACCTGCAGGGTACGCACCCTGCCGGTTGTTCGCGTCAAACGCCGCGTCGTGCTTAGAACTTGTAGCCGACGGCCAGGATGACCGACACCGGATCCAGTTTCATGTCCTGGGTCTGGCCGGTCGAGAAGTTCGCCACCGTGCGCAGGCGGGTCTTGTTGACGGTCATGTCGACGAACCAGCGCTCGTTGAG
>NZ_JAGXJZ010000337.1:0-346 GCF_019091095.1 Achromobacter sp. GbtcB20
TGATCCTATAACGCTGTAGGCTATAGGACCTGAGTATTAGCGTTTGTGCCGTTCATAAGTTTCAAAGCAGTCTGAGGTTTATCACCCCAGTCTTGAGAACTTGGAACAAAAAATAATGCAATCACAACCCGTGCCCATCTTCATCAGCAACGCTGATTACTTGATGAACACATTTTCGTTGTGCTTCTTCCAGATTGTTAAAGAACAAATGTAGCTGTTGAGTAAAACCCAACTGATAGCGCTGCAAGCAGCGCTATCAGTTAGTTTCTACGCCAGCTACAACAAACAACCGATAAGAGTGGACGCTTAACACGAGCACGTAAGCTCTGAAAGGAGGTGATCCAGC
>NZ_JAGXJZ010000338.1:0-345 GCF_019091095.1 Achromobacter sp. GbtcB20
CCATCCTGCCGTGAGAGCAGGTATCGTTTGGACCAACGTGTCTTGCCGATCAGAGGCTGGAGACGAATTCCTCGGGCCGCGGCCGCTCGCGCGCTGGCCGCGCCGCCATCGACGTGCCGAAAGCCACGAAGCAGATCGCCTGCTCGTGCGGCGCCAGGCGCAGCAAATCGCGCATGCCCGCGCTGTCCATCGCCGCGCCGCCCGCCAGGCCGCTGGCGTAGCCCAGCGCCTGCGCCGCGGTCAGCATGTTCTGCACTGCGCAGCCGAGCGATACCAGCTTCTCGGCGGTCGGAATCGTGCCCCTGGGCGCGTCGTCCAGCACCGCCACCACCAGGCAGGGCGCAT
>NZ_JAGXJZ010000339.1:0-345 GCF_019091095.1 Achromobacter sp. GbtcB20
GTTGTGGGTCTTCTCGCGCGAGGTACGCAGCGCGTCGATGATGGGGCCGAGGTGCCAGGGGCTGGAGCCGGCCTGCTCCGTGTCGTAGTTGTCCATTTGGCCAGACTACTCCAGAGCAGGCGGAACGCGAACGATTTTAATCACAGATTCTTATATGCGAACAGCGTCTATCAATCCTCGGTCCCGAAGCGGTATTTCTCCTTGGTCAGCATGAAGGCCGGCGCCGGCTTGCCGGCTTCCAACAGCAGGATGACGGACGCCACCGCATCAGGCGGCGCCGCGGCCGGGATCGCCTTGACCACGCGGCGGCCGCTGGCCGGCAGCAGTTGCTTCGGCACCGGCACC
>NZ_JAGXJZ010000034.1:0-31405 GCF_019091095.1 Achromobacter sp. GbtcB20
GGCGCGGCGGGCGCCGGCGCAGGCTCGGGCTCCCGCGCGGGTGTCCCGGCAGCCGCCGGCGCCGCCACGCGGGCGGCCGGCCGATGCTGCTGGGCCAACTGGCGCGCCGGCACTTCGATGACTTCGCCCGCATTGATCTTGAACACGGCCACCGCTTCGGCCAGGCGCTGGGCCTGATCCTGCAGCGAACCCGCGGCGGCCGCGGCCTCTTCCACCAGCGCCGCGTTCTGCTGCGTCACTTCGTCCATCTGCGAAACCGCGCGGTTGACCTGGTCGATGCCGCTGGACTGCTCTTCGGACGCCGCCGAGATCTCGCCCATGATGTCCGTCACGCGCTTCACCGAGGCCACGATCTCCTGCATCGTCGCGCCGGCGCGTTCAACCTGCTGCGACCCGGCGCCGACCTTGGAGACCGAGTCCTCGATCAGGCCCTTGATTTCCTTGGCCGCCTGCGCGCTGCGCTGCGCGAGCGAACGCACTTCGCCCGCCACCACCGCAAAACCCTTGCCCTGCTCGCCGGCGCGGGCCGCTTCCACGGCGGCGTTCAGCGCCAGGATGTTGGTCTGGAACGCGATGCCGTCGATGACCGACACGATTTCCGAGATCTTGCGCGAACTGGCCGAAATGCCTTCCATGGTGCTGACCACTTCCGCCACTGCCGAACCGCCGCGCTCGGCCACGTCCGATGCGCTGGCCGCCAGCTGGTTGGCCTGGCGGGCGTTGTCGGCATTCTGCTTGACGGTCGACGCCAGCTGCTCCATCGATGCGGCGGTCTCTTCCAGGGAGGCCGCCTGCTCTTCCGTGCGGCTGGACAGATCCGTGTTGCCGGCCGAGATCTCGCGCGAACCGACGTTGATCTCGTCCACGCCGCGGCGCACCGCGGAAACGGTCCGCGCCAGGCTTTCCTGCATGCGCTTGACTGCCGCCATCAGCGCGCCGACCTCGTTCGTGGAATTGACATCCACCCGCACGGTCAGGTCGCCGGCGGCGATCTTGTCGAAGCTCTCGCCCACGGCGCGCAGCGGACGCAGCACGACGCGGTTCATGAAGAGGAACGCGCCCAGCGACACGGCCAGGATCAGCAGCGCCAGGCCGATGTACACGTAGGTCATCGTCGACGCCTGGGCGCGCGACGCCTGCAACATCTCTTGGCTGTACTTGTTGATGTTGGCGGAGAAGTCGGTGAGCTGCTTGAAGAACGCGCCGCTGGCGGCGCCCGCCTTGGTGTTCTTGAGCGACAGGTAGGTCGCGGCATCGCCCTTGTCCAGGGCGGCCATCATGCTTTCCAGCGACTCGGCAAAGCCGTTGAACGCGGAAAGCAGCTGGCCTTCCGACGCGCGGCCGATGTCGGTGGCCTTCGGAATCGCCTTGAAGGTCTCCATCTTCTTCTTGGAGTCCGCGATCAGCTGCTGGACGATGCGCGAGTTCTCGGCGGCGCCGCTCGTGTCGCCCGCGGCGCGTTGCGCGGCGGCAATGTCGGCGCGCACGGTCGCGCGCAGCATCTGGGTGTACGAATCCTTGATCAGATTGCTCTGCTGCACGCTCAGAGAATCCAAGGCGTCGATCGCCCGGGCATTGGACTGCATGCTGTTCCAACCCAGGACAATGGCAACGAGCGCGGCCAGGGCAACTGCCAACTGGGCCAGCATCAATCCGGTGCGCACCTTCAGATTGCTAAACATTTCCGTAGTTCCGGTAGCCGACCCGGCGGCGCTTTCGTGGCCGCCGGGCCGTAAAAGGGGTTTTCCTCTACTGCCTGTTCAATGCACTGACGCCCACTACAACCGTCAGAAAGATTCCCAATCGTCGTCCGAGGGCGGCGGACGGCGCGTGGCGGGCTTGGGCGCGGCTGCAGGAGCTTCCGCGGCGTCCGCGGCGCGCGCTGCCGGCCGGCGCATCGGGCGCGCGGCGGTCGCGCCCGCCGGCTTGGGCCGGGCCACTTGCGTCAAACGCGGTGCGGGCGCGGCCTTAGGCTCGGGCGCTGGCTCGGCCTGCGCGGCCGGCTTGGCGGGTTCTTCCTGTGCGGGCTTGGGCGCGGCCATCAGCGGCGCGCTGCGTTGCTGCGCCAACTGGCGCGCGGGCACTTCGATCACTTCGCCGGCGTTGATCTTGAACACGGACACGGCTTCGGCCAGGCGCTGGGCCTGTTCCTGCAGCGAGCCGGCGGCGGCCGCGGCCTCTTCCACCAGCGCCGCGTTCTGCTGCGTCACTTCATCCATCTGCGACACCGCGCGGTTCACCTGGTCGATGCCGCTGGACTGTTCTTCGGACGCCGCCGAGATCTCGCCCATGATGTCCGTCACGCGTTTTACCGACGCCACGATTTCCTGCATCGTGGAACCGGCGCGTTCGACCTGCTGAGAACCGGCGCCCACCTTGGTCACGGAGTCCTCGATCAGGCCCTTGATTTCCTTGGCCGCCTGCGCGCTGCGCTGGGCCAGCGAGCGCACTTCGCCCGCCACCACGGCAAAGCCCTTGCCCTGCTCACCGGCGCGGGCCGCTTCCACCGCGGCATTCAGCGCCAGGATGTTGGTCTGGAATGCAATGCCGTCGATGACGGACACGATCTCCGAGATCTTGCGCGAGCTGGCGGAGATCTCCTGCATCGTGTTGACCACTTCCGACACCGCCGAACCACCGCGCTCGGCCACGTCAGAGGCACTGGCGGCCAGCTGGTTGGCCTGGCGGGCATTGTCCGCGTTCTGCTTCACGGTCGAGGCCAGCTCTTCCATCGAGGCGGCGGTCTCTTCCAGCGAAGCGGCCTGCTGCTCCGTGCGGCTGGACAGGTCGGTGTTGCCCGCCGAGATTTCCCGCGCGCCCAGGTTGATCTCTTCGACACCGCGGCGCACCGAGGCCACGGTGCGCGTCAGGCTTTCCTGCATGCGCTTGATGGCGCCGAACAGGTGACCGATTTCGTTGGTGCTGCGCACTTCGATGCGGCCCGTGAAATCGCCGGCCGAGATCTTCTCGAAGTGGTCGCCGGCTTCATGCAGCGGACGCAGGACGGTGCGGCTGATGAAAATCCAGCAGCCCAGCGCCAAAACCAGGGCGATGGCCAGCATCACGATGGTCACGGTGCGGGAAATGTTGTGATCCGTCTCCGCCTGCGCGATGAGCTCGTCGGTGCGCGTGTCCGTGAACTGCAGCACGTTGTTCACGGCCTCGCGGAACGCGGTGTTGGCAGCCCCGCCCGCGTCGTTCAGGTCCAGGTAGTCTTGAATGGCCAGATTCTTCAGCGCGGCGGCCTGGCGGCGGTAGACGTCATCGAACTGCTTGTAGGCGGCGTCCAGCTTGGCCACGATCTCTTCGGAACCCGCCATGCGCGGGGCCTTGCGGAAGGCGTCGAACAACTTCAAGCCATCGGCCATGAGGCCGTCGGCGCGCTGGGCCTGCGAGGTCGACTGTTCGGTCTTGCCCTGCTGCATGTCCATCAGCGAATTGGCCAGCAGCAGGCGTCCGCGCAGGAACGTGCTGTAGGCGCGCTGCAGTTGCGCCGCCTGGTTGGCATAGGCTTCGTTGACCTGTGCCAGCTTGTCGCTGCCGGAGTTCAACCCCATCCACGCCACCCCGTTCGAAATGAACATGGCGCCCGTGAAGAGCAACAGCACCAGAATGATACAAGTGCGAACTTTCAAATTTCCAAGCATGAAATATCCGAGCGTTAAGCAACGAAGAACGACACAACCCACCCTATACGCACTACGGACGCCCCGGCCCTTGGCCGGCAGCGTCCGAAAAGTGCGCCTGTCGCAGTGCGGACACGCCGCGCCGCGCTGAAACCTACCGCATCACTTGCGGCTGAAAAGGCTGGAACCCTGAATGGTCATGAAAGCAGCCGAAGCCGCCTGCAAGGCCACCTGGCGCAGCGCGAGCTGGCTGGCGCCCGCGTAGTAGTCCAGGTCTTCCAGATCCGACAGCGACTTCGAATACGACAGGCCCTTCTGCGTGCCGGTGGCGTCCAGCGCCTCCAGCTCGTTCAGGCGGGCGCCCACCGACGCGCCCACGGTCAGGACGTTGTCGTAGTTGGTCGCGAGTTTCTTGTTCGCCGTCGCCAGTTCGTTGTTCAGGCGCGCCAGCGCCTTTTCATCGCCCGCGATGGGCGAATCCAGGACCTTGATGAGGTTGTCCAGGGTGTTGAACAGATCCACATCGGCCGATTGGATGCTCTCGACATCGATCACGTCGCCATTTTGCGGCGTGCCTTTGACCACCACGGCGACGCCGCCGAAGTCGATGCTGGCGCCTTCCTTGTATTCCGTGGGACCGGCCGGCGGCGCGGGCGTGATCACCGGCGGCACGGGCGGAGTGGCCGACGGGTCGGTCGTGATGACGCGATAGCCCATGTTGCCCGTGGCGGGGTCCGATTCGAACTGCAGGCTGAAATTCTTGCCGATGTTGGGGCTGCCCGGCGTGACCGAGACCGTGCTGAACTGCGCGGTGCCGCCGTTGGCCGGCGATGCCGTGCTTACGTACGCGGTCGAACCCGGATTGGCGCGATTGAAGACGTCGCTGCCCAGGTCGCTGGTGGACAACTGGCGCGACTGGTCGACCTGCACGGTGCGCTCGCCGGTGGCGCCGCTGTAGACGATCTTGCCGGTCGCGTCCTGCGCGTAAGGCACCACGCTGCCTTCATAACCCGAGAACAGGTACTGGCCGTTGCCGTCGGTGCTGTTGGCAAGGCCCAGCAGCGCGTCGCGGGCGCTCTTGAGCGCCGTGGACAGCGCCTGGCGGTCGCTGTCGGCAAACGTGCCGTTACCGGCCTGCACGACGCGCGTGCGCACGTCCTGCAGCGCGGTGGTGATCGAGTCCAGGACGTTGGCTTCCTGGCCAAGATTGGTCTTGGCCGTGTTGCGGTTCAGACCGTACGTCGTGTTCATGCTCTGCGTCTGCGCGACGCCGATCGACAGGGAAGCCGCCAGCGGATCGTCCGCGGGGGTGAGGAACTTGCGGCCGCTGCCAACCTGTTCCACCAGGCGATTCATGTCGGATTCCTGGGCGAGAACGCCGCTCAGGCCGTTCGTGTACATCATCGTGGTGCTCAGACGCATGGTGCAGCTCCGAAATGCTTTCTAGTATTCACAGTCAACGTTCTGATCAGCCGCGCAGGCCCAACAGCGTGTCAAAAATGGTGCTCGCCACATCGATGATGCGGGCGCTGGCCTGGTATTGCTCCTGGTACAGCGACAGGCTTACGTATTCTTCGTTCAGGTTCACGCCCGACACCGCCTGCTGCGCGGCCGTCGTCTGCTTGATAAGGTTGACCTGCGCCGTGGCGGCCGTCTTGATCTGCTGCGTCTGCACGCCGACCGTGTTCACGACCTGCGCAAACATGTCGTTGATGCTCATCGTGCCGTGGCTCAGCACCTTGCTGGTCTGCAGCTGCGCCAGCTTCAAGGCGTTCTTGCCGTTGGCGTCGCCGCCGTCCAGATCCGCCGCGGCAACCTTGTCGGGATCGGTGATCAGCACGTTGATGTCGCGGGCCGCGTTACGCGTTGGCGACAGCGACCACTTGTCGCCGGCCTGGGGCGGCGCATTGATGGTCAGCGTCACGCCCATCTCGCTTTCGAGATTCAGCGTGGCGGTGGGCGGCGTGCCGGTGGCCGGGCCGTTGTAGACCTGCGAGCCTTCCGGCATGCGCACGACCTGGTAATTGGTGCCGTCGAACGAGATCTCGTAGTCCTTGGCATTGACGTTTGCCAGGTCGGTGAATTCGCCCGAGATCTGCGCGTTGCTCTTGTTTGCCGTATTGGGCACGCTCTGCGGCGAACCGATACTGAAGAAGTCCGTGCCCGGATTGCCGCCCTGGTCCAGACCCTGCTTGTGCTGCTCGTTGAACGACAGCGCCAGGCCGACGGCCATCTGGCCAAGCTGGTTCTGCATGACGTCCAGCGACGAGGCGCGGAACTGCAACAGGCCGCCCAGCTTGCCGCCGGAGATTTCCGTGTCGTTCATCTCGACCGCGATGGTCTTGCCGGTGCCCGCGGGCAGCGTGTAGGCAATGACCGTGCGGCCCGCGTCCGAGGCCGACGGCACGGCCTGCAGCGGGTAGAGGGTGTTGCCCGACAGCAGCGACTGCCCGCCCTTCGTGAGCGAGACGCTGATCTTGTCGCCCTGCTCGTAGGTCGTGATGCCGATAAGCTGGTTCAGTTCCATGACGGCCTGGTCGCGCTGGTCGAGCAGGTCGTTGGGGGGGCTGCCGCCGGCCTTGCCGGCCGCCAGCGAGATCTGCTGGTTCAGGTCGTCGATGCGGGTCAGGTAGCTGTTGACCTGGTCGACCGTGGTGCTGATCTGCGAGTTCAGGCCTTCACGCTGCTTCTGCATTTCCGAGTAGGCCGAGCGGATCTGCGTCGTCAGGCTGTTGGCCTGGCCGAGCAGGTCGGCGCGCGCGGCGGGATCCGCCGGCTTGCTGGCCACCGTGTTCATGCTGGTGAAGAAATTGGTCAGACCCGGGGCGATGCCCACGGTGCGGTCGGAGAACAGGTTGTTGATCTGAGAGACCTGGTCAAGCTGCGCCTGGAGCTGGGCGCCGCTGCCGTTCGCGCCGACGAGCTGCTTGTACAGGAAGCTGTCGTAGCTGCGCACGACGGTGTCGACTTGGACGCCGCGGCCGATGTAGCCGTTGGCGGTCGCCTGGGCGCCCGCGGTCGAGGTCATGACGCGCTGGCGGTTGTAACCGACCGTGGTGGCATTGTTGATGTTGTGGCCGGTGGTCGCCAGGCCCGCTTGCGCCGCGTTCAACCCGCCCAGTGCCGTTTTGTACAAATTCATGCTGACAATGCCCCGTATGTAACCGCAGCTGTTATCTCTGGATACCCCGTTTACGGCAGGAGCTCACCCAAATTTAGAGTCCTTCCAGCATCCGGCGCGAATTTTCCACGTTGGATGCCGCGCCCCGCAGCTGGCCCATGATGCCGATGAGCTTCTGGGCGTAACGCGGGTCCGTCGCGTAACCGGCGTCCTGGATCCGGCGCGCCGCCTCGATCTCGTTGCGGGCCGTCGTCACGCTTTCGTAGCGCGGGCTGTTTCCGATCAGGCGGGCGTAGTCGGCGAAGGATTCCTCGTACGACGCGTAGGCCCGGAACGGCTGCGTCACCTTGCGGGCGACGCCGTCTTCGTATTCGGTGGTCAGCACATTGACGACCTTGCCCTTCCAGCTGGGACCGGCCTTGATGCCGAACAGGTTGAAGCTGGTGCTGCCGTCGGCGTGCTTGATCTCGCGCTTGCCCCAGCCGGATTCCAGGGCCGCCTGGCCCATGATGAGGCGGGCCGGCACGCCGCTTTGCTGCGACGCCAGGTTGGCCGCGCGCGACATCTTGGACACAAAATCGACCACATGCCCGGGCGCGCCTTCCGCCGCGGCCAGCGCGCGGTCGGCGGGCCGGTTGTTGCGCATCACGTTCAGCAACGCGGACACCTCACGCGATCCGCCCGTCTGGAAGTCCAGGTCGCCGCCCTGCCCGATGCGCTTGATCGCTTCGTCGGACATCTCGCCGGGCGTACCCTGCTGCATCTGCGCCAGGATGGCCTGCGACAGGCCGATGCCGGGCGAGGCCAGGTGCAGCGCCAGCTGCTCATCCGCCATGGACTGCAGCATCTGCGTCTGCTGGGAATCGAACAACCCCTCTTTCGGCGTGGCCTCGCGCATGCGCTTGACCATCATCTGCAGGAACAGCGCCTCGAACTGCTTGGCGACCTGTTTTTGCTGCTCGGTGCCGGCGGGGTCTTTCTTGACGTCGCGCTTCAGGTCCGACAGGCGGCCCATGTCGAAGACCGAGTCCTGCCGGGTGCTGGCGCCTGCCGCGTCGTTGGTGTAAGCCATGTCCGTCAGATGATTTCAAGTTCGGCGCGCAGCGCGCCCGCGCTCTTCATCGCCTGCAGGATGGCCAGCAGGTCCTGCGGCGTGGCGCCCAGGGCGTTCAGGCCCTTGACCACGTCGGCCAGGTTGGCGCTGGTGCTGACGCGCTGCAGCGAACCGTTGTCCTGGCGCACTTCGATCTGCGTATTGGGCACCACCACCGTCTGGCCCTGCGTGAACGGCGTGTCCGGCTGAACCACTTCGTTCTGGCGATTGATGATGACCGACAGGTTGCCGTGCGCGACGGCGGCCTCTTCGATCATGACCGTGCGGTTCATGACGACCGAGCCCGTGCGGGCGTTGATGATGACTTTGGCGACCGTGGGCGCGCGGGTGACCTGCAGGTCTTCCATCTGCGACAGGAAGCGGGCTTGCGAGCCCTGCTCCATGGGCGTGCGCACCTGGATCACGCGGCCGTCCAGCGCGGTGGCCGTGCCCTGCCCGAACCTGCGGTTCAGGGCGGTGGCCACGTTCTGCGCCGTGCCGAAGTCGGTGTTGTTCAGTTCGACATGCACGTAGCCGTCGCGCGTGAACGTGGTCGGCACGCCGCGCTCGACGATGGCGCCCGCGCTGATGCGGCCGCCGTTCAGCTGGTTGATCTGCACGCTGGAGCCGCCCGCGGAGGCGCCCGCGCCGCCGACCAGGATGTTGCCCTGGGCAATGGCGTAGACCTGGCTGTCCGCGCCCTTGAGCGGTGTCATCAGCAGCGTGCCGCCGCGCAGGCTCTTGGCGTTGCCCATCGAGGACACCACCACGTCCAGCGTCTGGCCGGGCCGCGCAAACGCCGGCAAGGTGGTCGTGACCATGACGGCCGCCACGTTCTTTAACTGCATGTTGCTGCCGGCGGGCACCGTGATGCCCAGCTGCGACAGCATGTTCGTCAGGCTCTGCTGCGTGAACGGGGTCTGGCGCACTTGGTCGCCGCTGCCGTCCAGGCCCACGACCAGGCCGTAGCCGATCAGCTGGTTGCCGCGCACGCCCTGGATGCTTGCCAAATCTTTGAGCCGTTCGGCGTGCGCCGCGCCGGCGCCGGCGGCCAGGCCGACGGCCACGCACACCCGCGCCAACAAGGACAGCAAGGTGGATATCGGAGTCGGTTGTTTCATGATTTAGAACGGCGAGGCGATCAGGAAAAAGCGTTGCAGCCAGCCCATGGTCTGGACTTCGTCCATGACGCCCTTGCTGCGGTATTCGATGCGCGCATCGGCCACTTGGGTGGACGACACGGTGTTCGTGCCCGTGATGGAGCGCGGATCGACCACGCCGGCAAAGCGCACGTATTCGCTGCCGCGGTTGATGGCGATCTGCTTTTCGCCGGCAACCTGCAGGTTGCCGTTGGACATCACGCCCACCACCGTGGTGGTGATGGTGCCGGTGAAGGCATTGTTGGCGCTGCTGTCGCCCTTGCCCTGCGACACGTTGCCGCCGTTGGCTTCCGTGTTCAGGTTGGCGTTCGCCCAGCTGTCCATGAAGGACGGGGCGGCGGCGATGCCCAGGGTGGCCGAGCCGGTGCGGTTGGTGTTCGTCGCCACGTTCTTGGACGCATTGGTGCGCTCGTTCAAGACGATGGTGACGATGTCGCCCACATTGCGCGGCCGGCGGTCTTCGAACAACGGGTAATTGCCGTATGTCGTGGGCTGGTAGATCGAGCCCGTGGGCTGCGCCATCGGCATCGGCGGCGGCGGCGGCGCCGCCGTCGTCGGCCCGGTCACGATGGGCTCGGGCGGGATGATGGCGCAGCCAGCCGCCAGCAGAGCCAGCGCAGACGCAAATACCAGGCGCAGGACAGACATGGGCATCACAGTTGGGTCAGGCGGGCCAGCATTTCGTCCGACGTCTTGACGGCCTTGCTGTTCATTTCGTAGGCGCGTTGCGTCGTGATCATGTTGACCAGTTCCTCGGCGACGTTGACGTTGGAGGTCTCGACATACTTTTGCATGATCGAGCCCGCGCCGTCCACACCGGGCTGAAGCAGGTTCGCCGGGCCCGACGAGTCGGTTTCCAGGTACAGGTTTTCGCCGATGCTTTGCAGGCCGGTCGGGTTGATGAAGGTGGCGATCTGCAACTGGCCGATCTGCACGTTCACGCCGGCCGCGCCGGGTTGCGTCACCGACACCATGCCGTCGTTGCCGATGGTGATGGACAGCGCGTTGTCCGGCACGTTGATCGGCGGCTGGATGACGTAGCCGCTGACGGTCACGAGCTGGCCGTTCTGGTCGCGCTGCAGGGCGCCGTCACGGGTGTAGGCCTGCGTGCCGTCGGGCAGTTCCACCGGCAGGAAGCCGCGGCCGTTGATGGCCACGTCCATTTCGCTGCCCGTGTTGTTCAGGTTGCCGGTCGAGTGGATGCGCTCGGTCGCGGCCACGCGTGCACCGGTGCCCAGCTGCAGGCCGGACGGCAGTTGCGTGGCGTCGCCCACCTGGGCGCCGGGCTGGCGCAGCGTCTGGTACATCAGGTCCTGGAACACGGCACGGCCGCGCTTGAACCCATTGGTGGAGACGTTGGCCAAGTTGTTGGAAATCACGTCCATGGAGGTCTGCTGACCTTCCAGGCCCGTCTTGGCGATCCACAGCGAACGCATCATGATGAGAAACTCCGGTGCCGCGGCTTGGCCGCGAACAAAATGTTTATTTAAATCAGGCGCTTACGGACAAAATGCCGTTGGCGCGTTCCGCATTGCGGTCCGACTGCTGAATCACCTGCATCTGCTGCTCGAAGCGGCGGGCGTTTTCGATCATGCCCACCATCGACGCCATCGGATTGGTGTTGCTGCCTTCCAGCACGCCCGACAACAGGCGCAGGCCGGGATCGGCAGGCACCGGCGGCGCGGGCTGGCCATTGACCGGCGCCATGCGGAAGACACCGTCGTCGCCGTGCACCAGCTGCTTGTTGTCCGGATTGACGAGCTTGAGCCGACCCAGGTTCAGGATGTTGTTCGGCGCGTCGCCGGCGCCCAGCGCGGTGATCGTGCCGTCGGACGTGATGGTCAGCGCGGCCTGGTCGGGCACGTCGATGGGACCGCCCTGGTCCGACAGGACCGGCTGGCCCAGCGACGTCTGCAACAGGCCGTTGATGCCCACCTGCAGGCTGCCGGCGCGCGTATAGGCTTCGCCCTGCGGGGTCTGCACCGCGATCCAGCCGGCTTCGCTGGACAGCGCCACGTCCAGGTCGCGGCCCGTGGTCTGCATGGTGCCCATCTGAAAGCTGTTGCCGGGCGTGGACGCCACCGTCGAAACACGCGTAGGCAGGCTCACCCCGTCCGTCACCGGAACCGAGCGGTACAGCGCGATCTGCTCGCGAAAGCCCGTCGTGTTCACGTTGGCCATGTTGTTGGAGAGCGCGGCCTGGTGCTCCGTGATCCGCGCTGCGCCATTCATGGCGGTGTAGATGATTCGATCCATTGCCTATTCCGTGGGGGTCGTCGGTGTCGTCACTTGCCCAGCGGGCATTACTTCAGGTTCATCAGGACTTGCATGATTTCGTCCTGGGTCTTGATGGTCTGCGAATTGGCCTGGTAGGTGCGCTGGGCAATGATCATGTTGACCAGCTCGCGGCTCATGTCCACGTTGGACGCTTCCGTTGCCTGGCCCACCACCGTCGACATGCTGTTGGTGCCGGGCTGGCCCAGGATCGGCTGACCGGAGGCCGCCGTTTCCTTCCAGGCGTTGTTGCCCACGGGCTGCAGGCCCTGCAGGTTCGAGAAGTCGGCCAGGACAAGCGTGCCGACAACCTGGGTTTCGCCGTTGGTGTAGCTGGCGACCAGGCTGCCGTCGCTGCTGATGTTGATGCCGCTGAATTCGCCGGACGTGTAGCCGTCGGGCTTGGCGACCAACTTGTAGTTGCTGCCGTATTGCGTCGTGCCGGTGTAGTTGACCGCGATGTTCAGCGGATCGGCCGGGGTGGCGGTGCCGCCAGGCTGGGCGAAGGTCAGGTTCACGATCGGCGCGCTGGTCAGCGTGCCGGCGTTGTTGAACGTGAACTGCTGGGGGTTGCCCCAGACGCCGCCGGCTTCCGTCGTGGGCGCCATGGCCTGGCCGTCCATCGTGTAGTACACGTCGTACACGCTGGTGCCGGCCGTGGCTTCACGCTTGACGAAGTACTGCATGACCTGGTGCGAGTTGCCCAGGGAGTCGAACACCGTCATGGGCGAGGCGTTCGTGTAGGTGCTGGAGATCTTCGGATCGAACGGCTTGCCGATTTCCGTGACGGCGGCGGTGTAGTCCACGAAGCCGGGGATGTCTTCCAGCGCGCCAGCGGTAACCTGACCCGTGCCGTCGATCGTGACGGTGTTGGGCGCCGTGCCGTACGTGTTGGCGGGCGGGTTTGCCGGGGTCCACGTCAGCGCGCCGCCGGCGGCCTTGGTGAACGTGTAGGCGGTGCCGCCCAGCGTGACCGAGCCGGGAACGGCCGGCGACGTCACGGTGTCGACCTGGTAGATGACCTTGGCGTTGGCGTCCAGGTTGGCCACGGTGGTGGCGGTGCTGGTGGCCTGCGGCGCCACGTTGGCGGTCGGCAGTTGCAGTTCGACCGGGTTCGCGCCGATCGCGCCCGCGGGGTAGCCGGTCAGGCGATAGCCTTGGGCGTTCACGATGAAGTTGTTCTTGTCGACGAGGAATTCGCCGTTGCGCGTGTACATGACCGAGCCGCTCTGGTCGGTCACGCGGAACATGCCCTTGGCGCCATCGATGGCGATGTCGTATTCGCCGCCGCCGCCCGTCACCGCGCCAACGGTAAAGCGCTGGTTGATGGCCGCAACCTTGACGCCCAGGCCCACGCGCGAGCTGGCGTAGACGTCAGCGAACGATGCGGTCGCCGACTTGAAGCCGACGGTGCCCGAGTTGGCGATGTTGTTGCCGATGACGTCCAGGTTCTGCGCAGCGGCGTTCAAGCCGCTCAATCCTTGTCCGAAGCCCATGTTTACTCTCGCTAATCTTTAGTGGAAAAGCCGCCGCCCGTGCGCCGGCACCGATTCATATCCGCCCGTTCAGGCGCCGATCACCTTGCGCACGTCCAGCATGCTGGTCTGGCCGTCCAGGCCAAGATCCAGTCGCAGGCCGTTGGTGGAGTACGCAACGCTCTTGACGTTGCCGTAGCTCAGCACTTCCGTGTTCACCTTCGCGCCGTCCCCGTCGGTGGCCAGCACGGACACGTTGTAGGCGCCCGCTTCCAGCGCCACCCCGGCGTCGTTCTTGCCGTCCCATTCCAGCGTGTACACGCCGGTCTTCTGTTCGCCCAGTTCGATGGTGCGAACCACCGCGCCGTTCGAATCGGAAATGCGAACCTGCACCTTGGCGGCGTCGCCCTGCAGGTCCAGGCCGTAGGGCGTGACCACGCGGTCCGCCGGGTTGGCGCTGTCCACGCCGACCTTGACCTTCGTGCCCGGGATCAGGACGCCCTTGCCGATCATCGACACGGCGTTCATCGACTGGGACACGTCGATCTGGCCGCTGATGGCCAGCATGGTGTTCTTCAGGTTGGTGATGCCTTCCACCGTGGAGATCTGTGCCAGTTGCGACGTCAGCTCCGCGTTCTGCATCGGGTTCAGCGGATCCTGGTTCTTGAGCTGCGTGACCAGCAGCTTCAGGAACTGGTCCTGCAGGCCCTGCGCGGTGCTTGCGCTGTTGGCGCCGGTTTGCGCCAGGCCCATGGCCGTGGTGCTCGTGGATTGATCGACGGTGGTCATGGATACACTCTGGCTGGAAATTAGGACTGGCCGATGGTCAGCGTCTTCTGCATCAACGCCTTGGCGGTGTTGAGCACTTCGACGTTGGCCTGATAGGACCGCGATGCCGCGATCATGTTGACCGTTTCGGCCACTGGATCGACGTTGGGCATGCTGACGTAGCCCTGGGCGTCGGCCAGGGGATGCTTCGGGTCGTAGACCTGCTTGAGGGGCGACTGGTCCTGGACCACGCCGGCCACGCGCACGCCGCCGATCTCCTGACCCAGCGCCTGACCCGCGGCGGGGTTGACCTGGAACACGACCTGGCGCGCACGGTACGGCTGGCCGTCCGGGCCCACCACGCTGTCGGCGTTGGCCATGTTGCTGGCCGCCACGTTCATGCGCTGCGACTGTGCGCTCAGCGCCGAGCCGGCGATATCGAAAATGCTCAACAAGGACATTGCCTGTTGCTCCCTTTAAAGATCAATCCTGAATGGCGGTCTGCAGCCCGCGGATGCGGTTGGAGATGAGCTGCATCGTGCTCTGGTAATGCAGCGTGTTGTCGGCGAACTGCACGCGCTCGATGTCCATGTCCACCGTGTTGCCGTCCATACTGGGCTGGTACGGCAGGCGGTACAGCAGATCCGTCGGGCCCTGCGACACGGCCTTGGCCGGAATGTGGCGGGCGGAGGTCAGCTTGAGCGACGTGTCGGGCAGGCGCATCGTGCCTTCGATGGCGGCTTGCATCGCCGCCTTGAAGTCGATGTCGCGCGCCTTGTAGTTGGGCGTGTCGGCGTTGGCGATGTTCGAGGAAAGCACTTCCTGGCGCTGCGCGCGCAGTGCCAGGGCCTGCTGGTAGAACCGGAAATCTTCGTTGAGCCTGTCGAGCATCGTGGCGCCTTGAATACGTTGCAAATCAGATAAAGCGAGGGACACCGGACACACCGTTATCCCATTGGATGACGGCATGATAGGGGCCGGACTGGTAACACAATCAGCCAAATAACCCGTCATTTCTCATCCAATTCACGTATTGCCGAAAGCCGCCCACTTCTACAATTCATCCATCATGAAAATCTCTGCACGACTCCTTCACGCGCGCGCAGGCCTGGCTGTCCTGCTTCTGGCCTCGGCGGGCGCCGCCCAGGCCCAGGCGGCGGCCACCCAGGCGCCGGAAGCGATCGTCATGGCGGCCCAGACCTATCTGCAGGAGCAGCTGGCCTCCCTGCCCGGCCAGGCGTCCATTGCCATTGATCCGCCGCGCACCGACCGGCTGGCGCCCTGCGACACCTTGTCCCCGTTTCTGCCTTCCGGCATGAAGCTGCGCTCGCGCATGACCGTCGGCGTGCGCTGCAATGCGGCCAAGGGATGGACCGCCTATGTGCAGGCGACCGTCAGCGTGGCCGGCCACTATTACGTGGCCTCGCGCCTGATTGCCGCCGGCCAGGCCCTGACCCCGGCAGACCTGGACGCCCGCGACGGCGATCTGGTCGCCCTGCCCCCCGGCGCCATCACCGACCCGCAGGCGGTGGCCGGCATGACCGCCGCGTTCCGCATCAACGCCGGCCAGCCCATCCGCAGCTCCTCGCTGCGCAACGCCCAGTCGGTGCAGCGCGGCACCAACGTGCGCATCAACGCGCGAGGCAAGGGATTCACGGTCAGCAGCGAGGGCGAAGCCCTGGAAAACGCCCCGCCCGGCGCGGTGGTCCAGGTCAAGACGGCGGGCGGTCAAGTGGTCAGCGGTATCGTCCGAAACGCCACCCTGGTGGAAATACAGCTCTAGATAATGTTACAAATCGCGTTGCGGCGGGTGTGTATATACCCTAAAGTTCCTTCGCCCCTTGTCGTTACAGAGACATAAGTAGGCGGATCCGTCGCAAACCGAACCAGGACGCCCTGCGGAGAAAACCTTGAAAATCAATTCGACCACCAACCGGCCCCTGGCGGCCGACGCCGTCGGTGCACGCGCCGAGTCCGCGGTCAGCCAGGCCTATGGCGCCGGCAGCGCCACCGGCTCGAGCAGCTCGCAAGTCGCGCTGAGTTCGGCGTCGCGCAAGATGCTGGCCCTGCAAGACGGCTCGAACGACATCAACGTCGAGCGCGTCGCCGCCATCCGCGCCGCGATCGCATCCGGGCAGCTCAAGATCGACACCGGCCGCATCGCCGACAGCCTGATCGCCAGCGCCCGCGACCTTCTGAAATAGCCTGCCCTTTCTTTATATAGAGCCGTCTGTCATGAGCCTCGTCGATTCCCTGCAATCCTGCATGAAGCAGGAAGACACCCTGATCTCCGAGTTCTCCTCGATCCTCGAGGAAGAAACCGAGGTCCTGGTCAGCCAGGGCAGCGTCGAGGCGCTGAACCAGATCACCGAACGCAAGCGCGGCATCGCGCAGCAATTGGTCGACCTGAGCCAGACCCGCGACAACCTGCTCACGGAAATCGGCCTGCCCACCGGCCACGTCGGCACCGAACAGGCCGCGGCGCAGTATCCGCAGCTCTCCGGCGTCTGGCAGGCGCTCCTGTCCAAGTCGGCCTCCGCCAGCGAAATCAACATGCGCAATGGCGCCCTGATCGACGTGCACCTGCGCTATACCCAGCAGTCGCTGGACGCCCTGCGCAACGTCGGCGTCGGCAGCGCCTCGACCTACGACGCGCAAGGCCGCGGCGCCCGCAGCGCGCCGGGCCGCCGGCCGATCGTGGCGGGCTGAACGCTCCAGCCTCCCAATAGAAAACGGCGTGCCTGGCACGCCGTTTTTTTGTTTGCGGCCGCCCGGTCGCCGGGCGCGGCTTCACGCCCCGCCCGTCATCTCCAGCAGCGCAAACATCTTCAGCAGCGCCACCGGCAGCATCTTGCCGGACAGCTTGCGTTCGGTGCCCACGATGCCCGACAGCGGGCCGCGCACGACGTCGGCCGCTGGCGAATGGGCCAGTTGCCAGCAGGCGGCGCCCAGCTGGCCGGCCATCAGCGACTGGCGCGCCAGCGTGTGGGCGCCGTCGACCGCGGGCAGCGCTTGCCACGCATTGGCCATGTAGCGGAACGCGGCCTTGGCCTCGTCTTGCAGGACCAGCCAGCGCGCGATCGTCGCGGCGTCGGCCTGCGAGGCCGGCAGGTTGGTGGCGCCGAACAACTGGCCAGCGACCTCGCCGGTCACGGTGTCGATCAGCCGCGCGCAGATGAGGCGCACGCTGGCGCCCTGCCCCTTGCCCGGCAGCACGACTTCGGTGCCCGATGCCCACAGCGCGAGCGGCACGGTCTTGCCGCCCGCCGCGAGGCGCAGGCCCGGCATGTCGCCGGGCTGGCCCACGGGCAGATAGCCCACGCTCTTGCCGACAGCATTCAGGTTGGTCGGGCACTCGTCCTGGATCACCCGCAGGCCGCCCGGGCAACGAGCCACCCACGACACGCCCTGCTCGGAGAATGGTTGCCACAGCGCAACCGTGCCCGCTTCCAGCATGTGAACCAGCGGCACGGACTGCAGGCGCTCGCCCAGCCACGTCACGCGCGATTGCAGGGCCAGCGCCGGATCCGGCTGGGCCGGCGCGGCAGGCGCAAACGAACTCAGCATGCCGTGCGGCAGCACCAGTTGCTGCGCGGGCGCGGCAAGCGCGGCGCCACGATCGCTCATCAGCAGTGCGCCGAGCAGCGCGCCGCCGGGCAAGGCGTCGCCCTTCATGGCGGTCTTGCCGTGCATCACAAGCAGGTTGCGGGTGCAGGCGGCGGAGAATTCCCGGCGCGCCATCGACAGCGGCTCGTCGCCCAGCGCGGCCAGGCTGGAACCCGCGCCGTCGCTGACGTATTCACGCCAGGCGGTGCGCGCCTGCAGGCACGCCGGGTCGTTGTCCAGCCACGAAATCGTATCGTCCAGGCTTTGCGCCGCGGCAATCGACCCCGCCCCCGCCTGCTGCGGCAGGATCGCCGAGGCCAGCAGTTGGCGGCGGCGCGCCGGATCCACGGCGTCCGGTTCGCGCGACGACGACACCAGCGACGCCAGATCGGCCTCGCTCGGGGTGTACAGCGCACGGGCACGCTCCACCATCGAGAACGCGCGGTCGATCAGCACGTCTGCGCGCGCCAGCTCCATGTGCTCGGGCACTTTCTGGCCGACGGACATGTAATGGATCGGCAAGCGGTGGCGGATGGCGGTGTCCAGCGCCGCGCCCAAGCGCGTGGCTTCGTCCAGCTTGGTGATGATGCAGCCGGCGACGTCCTCGCCGACGCCATTGCGGTAGGCGTGCGCGACCTCGTCGAGCGTGTCGCCCTGGCTGGCGGCATTGAGCACCAGCAGCCGGCGCACCGGCTTGCCCGCGTTGCACAGCATCGACGCCTGCTCGGCCACCAGGCGGTCGCGCTGGCTGATGCCGGTCGTGTCGATCAGGACGATCTTGCGGTTGCCCAGCTCGGCCAGGATGCGGCGCAACTCGCCGGCATCGCGCACCGAATGCGCGGGCACGCCCATCAGGCGGCCGTAGATCTGCAATTGTTCCAGCGCGCCGATCCGGAACAGGTCGGTCGTCAGCATGGCGACCTGCTCGCGACCCTCGCGGGCCACGCAGCGCGCGGCCAGCTTGGCCAGCGTCGTGGTCTTGCCCACGCCGGTGGGGCCGACCAGCGCGTACACGCCACCGGCCAGAAATTCGTCTTCGGAACGCACCACCGGCAGGTGCGTCACCAGCTCATTGCGCGCCCAGCTCTGCGCCGCCTCGGCGGAGAGACCTTGCGGCAGGCGTTCGACCAGCGTGCGGACCAATTTGGTGCTGAACCCCGCATCCAGCAGGCTGCGGAATAGCGCGGCGGCGGCCGGCTCCCGGCCCGGACCCTGACGTCCGCCCCACAGCAGGCCGTCCATGCGGGTTTCGAGCGCTCCGCGCAACGCGCTGATGGCATCCTGCAGACCGGCGGCGGTATCGGCAGCCAGCGGCGCGGGCGGCAAACCCTGCGGCGGGCGGACCGGCGCGTCCGGCATGCGGCCCATGGAAGGTGCGGCGGACAAGGAGGCCGGTGGCGCGGCGGACAGGGGCGACGCGGCCGGCGGCATGGCGGGCGGCTGCGCAGGTGTGACGGGCGCCGCGGCGTAACCGCGCGGCGCCTGGTAAGCGGTCGCGGGCGCGGCGGCCATTGCGGCAGCCGCCGGCGCGACAGACGCGGCCATGCGCTCGGGCATGGCGTGTTCCGGCGTCATGCGAGCGGCCGGCGCGGGCACGGGGGCTGCGGCGGCCGAAGGACGGATCGGCGCAAGCGGCGGCAACTCGACGCGGATGGGCGCGGCCGGCTCAGGTGCGGCCGGCTGAGGCGTGGCCGGCTGAGGTGCGACGTGCTGCGGCGCGACCTGCTGAGGCGCGGCGTGCTGAGACCCGACCGGCTGAGACCCGACCGGCACGGCGGCGGCGGGCGCAGCCGTTGCCGAACCAGGTATCGCAGAAGCCGGCGCGAAGTCCATCGGCGATGCCAACGTTTCCGACGCAGGCTGCGCGGACGCCGCATAAGCGGACTGGTAGGCGGCAATGGACCGCGCCGGCGCCGCGTAGCTGGCCGGCGACATGGCCGGCGACATGGCTGGCGGCATCCCCGGCGGCATGGCCGGCATGTTGGCCGGCGCCCCTTGCGGCCGCTCCATCCCGGCAGGCGCGCCGAACGACGGTGCCGCGGCTGGGCGCTGCGGCGCGGGCTGCGCATGAGCCGGCGCCTCGCGCGGCGGCGTCTGCGGTGGCGGCGCATCGTCGAACGCGCCATCAACGGTGGCCAGCACCTCGATGCCGCCCTCGACGCTGCGGTTCGACACGATCAACGCGTCCGGCCCGAGGGCCTCGCGCACCTGGCGCATCACGTCACGGGTGTTTGCCCCGTAAAAGCGGCTGATCTTCATTGCCCATTGCTCCCGCCGATCAGCGCCGTCACGCGGACGATGCGCTCATCGGGAATTTCCGTATTCGACAAGACGCCCAACTGCGGCAGATGATGGCGCAGGAAGCGCGACAGCGGCGCGCGCAACACCGGCGACACCAGCAGCACCGGCGCATTGCCCTGCGATTCCTGCCGTTCGACCGCCGCCTGCGCCTCGCGCAGCAGCGTGTCGGCCAGACCCGGCTCCAGGCCGCCGCTGGTCGTCATGGCCT
Source organism: Achromobacter sp. GbtcB20 (assembly GCF_019091095.1). NCBI lineage: Bacteria > Pseudomonadati > Pseudomonadota > Betaproteobacteria > Burkholderiales > Alcaligenaceae > Achromobacter > Achromobacter sp. GbtcB20. The sequence continues at coordinate 19,633 of NZ_JAGXJZ010000034.1, forward strand.
GCGACAGCACGCGTTCCAGCTTCACATCCAGCCCGATCACGCGCAGCTCGCCCTCGCCCGGGAACCACTGCTGCGTGATGGCGCGGCCCAGCGCGCGGCGCGTCAGCGCGATCAATTCGTTGATGTCGGGCTGACCACCCGAACCGGCGGCCAGCGCCGCCAGACGCGGACCGTGCTCGGACAGCGTGTCGATGATGGTGCGCATGTCGCGGATCGGCACTTCTTCGGACAGCAGGCCCTGCAGCACCTTCTGCAGCGCGGTCAGCGACAGCGTCTTGGGCACCAAGTCCTCGACCAGCTTGGGCGCGTCGCGGCCGATGCGATCCAGCAGCTGCTGCACTTCCTGGCGGCCCAGCAGGTTCGACCCGTGGCGGTGCATCAGGTGATTCAGGTGGGTGGCCACGACCGTGCCCGCATCCACCACCGTATAGCCGGCCACCTGGGCCTGGTCGCGCAGCGAACTGTCGATCCACAGCGCCGGCAGGCCGAACGCCGGATCGGTCGTCGGGGTGCCCTTGATCTGCATGGTCACGCCGCCCGGGTCGATGGCCAGCCACTGGCCGGGCATCGCCACGCCGTTGCCCACTTCCACGCCCGACAGCAGGATGCGGTAATCGTTGGGCTTGAGTTCCAGGTTGTCGCGGATGTGCACGACCGGCGGCAGAAAGCCCACGTCCTGCGCAAACTTCTTGCGCAGGCTGCGGATGCGGTGCAGCAGCTCGCCGTTCTGGGCGTGGTCCACCAGCGGGATCAGGCGGTAGCCGACCTCCAGCCCCAGTTGGTCCACCATCGACACGTCTTCCCAGCTTGCCTCGGCGGCCGCGGCCTGCGCCTGGGTGATCGCCTGCGGCGGTATCTCTTCGGCCGCCACCGCGGCGGCCTGCTTGCGTTTGAGCAATGCCCAGCCGCCCCAGCCCAGCGCGCCGGCCAGGGTCAGGAAGGCGATGTGGGGCATGTTGGGGATGAGGCCCATGATGCCGATGATGCCGGCGGTCAGGAACAGCACGCTCGGGTTCGAGAACAGCTGGCTGATGATCTGCTGGCCGATGTCCTGGTCCGTCGACACGCGCGACACGACCACGCCGGCGGCGGTGGAGATCACCAGCGCCGGGATCTGGGCCACGAGGCCGTCACCGATGGTCAGCAGCGTGTAGACGCGGCCGGCTTCGCCCATGGACATGTCGTGTTGCGCCACGCCCACGACCAGGCCGCCGATGACGTTGATCGCCATGATGAGCAGGCCGGCGATGGCGTCGCCGCGCACGAACTTGCTGGCGCCGTCCATCGAGCCGAAGAAGTCCGACTCCTGCGACACTTCCGCGCGGCGCTTGCGCGCCTCGTCCTCGCCGATCAGGCCGGCGTTCAGGTCCGCGTCGATCGCCATCTGCTTGCCGGGCATGGCGTCCAGGGTGAAGCGCGCACCGACTTCGGCGATACGGCCCGCACCCTTGGTGATGACGATGAAGTTGATGATGGTCAGGATGACGAAGACGATGATCCCGACCGCGAAGTTGCCGCCCACCAGGAAGTGGCCGAAGGCCTCGATCACCTTGCCCGCGGCGTCCGGACCCGTGTGACCATGCAGCAGCACGACGCGCGTGGACGCGACGTTCAGCGACAGGCGCAGCAGCGTCGCAAACAGCAGCACGGCCGGGAACGCGGCAAAATCCAGCGGCTTGCGCGTGAACATGGCCACCAGCAGGATCATCACGGACAACGCGATGTTGAAGGTGAACAGCAGGTCCAGGAGGAACGTGGGCAGGGGCAGCACCATCATGCCCAGCACCATCACGATCAGGATGGGACCCGCCAGCAGCCGCGCGTGCGTGCCGCCGTTACTCTTCAACATGGTGAGCAGTGCGCTCATTCCTTAAACTCCTTGTGCTGCGGTTTTTGCCTGCGGGTCCAGTTCGGCTGGCACGTTCAGTTTCGTGGGGGCCATCGGTTCATGCCCCCAGCCCGAGCGCCAGGATCGTAGCTGGAATACCCATGCCAGCACTTCCGCCACCGCGGTATACAGCTCGGCCGGGATTTCTTGTCCCAGCTCGACGTGTTGATGCAATGCGCGCGCCAGCGGCGGCGCTTCCAATGTGGGAATCTTGTTCTCGGCGGCCAGTTCGCGGATCTTCGCGGCGATCAGGCCCGTGCCCTTGGCCAGCACGCGCGGCGCGCCGCCCTTCGATTCGTCGTACTTCAGCGCCACTGCGTAGTGCGTCGGGTTCGTCACGACGACGTCGGCCTTGGGCACCTCGGACATCATGCGGCGGCGGGCGGCCTGGCGCTGCTGCTGCCGGATACGCGCCTTGACGTGCGGATCGCCTTCGCTTTCCTTGTGTTCCTGGCGCACGTCCTCCTTGGACATCCGCAGCTTCTTCAAATGGCTCCAGATCTGCCAGGGCACGTCCAGCAAAACGATGATGAGGAGCGAGGCCACGATGAAGGCGCAGCACATCGCCACCAGGCTGAGCGCCTTGGTCAGCGCGGCCGACGGCGCCACGTGCATCAGCCCCAACATGTCGTCGTGATAGCGCCAGATGACCCAGACGGCCACGCCGCCGACCAGCATGGCCTTGGCCAGCGCCTTGATCAGCTCCACCACCGTCTGCGACGAGAACATGCGCTTCAAGCCCGCCAGCGGGCTGAGCTTGGAGAAATTGGGCTGCAAGGGCTTGGTCGAAATGACCAGGCCGCCCAGCACGACGCTGGACAGCACCGCCACCACCGCCAGCAGCCCAAAGATCGGCAACAGCACCATCAGCGCGTGACCGAAGCCGCTCACCGCCTGCTCGACCATCACCCCCGGATCCAGCGCGACGCGCTGATCGAACGCCAGCCCGCTGCGCAGCACGCCGGTCAGGCCCTGGTACAGCGATCCTCCGCCCGCCCAGATCGCCGCAACGCCCACCGCCAGCATCATGAACGTGCCCAGTTCCCGGGAACGCGCAATCTGCCCCTCCTCGCGCGCCTTTTCCAGGCGCCTGGGAGAGGCGGCTTCGGTTTTCTCGAGGTCGCTTTCTTCGGACATGCTCTACGGGATTGTTGCGGCTCGCTGACGTGGGAATGCAAGCCGCCCGCCGAGATTCTAGGAGGCGCCGGGGGATGGCGATATGCCAAGAAAAGGGGGGAAAGCGGCGCTATTCCCAGATGCGCCGCCGGCTGCCGGCCAGCCCCCCGGGAGCAGCCGCCTCAGCCCGCCGCCTGGGCCACCCGGCCGCTGGCGGCGTGGCCGTCCAGGATGGCCTGAAAGCGAGCGTAATCCAGCCCGATGCGCACGGCGCCCCAGTGTTCCGGCCCCAGATAAATGGGCAGGGAAATGTCGTTGACGATCTCGCCGGTGTCGCGGGAATACGTCTGGAACAGCTGCGCGCCGGTGTTGGCGGCCAGCCGGGCGCCCACGGGGTCGTCGAAGATGCGCTTGTTGCGCACCCGCGCGATGTCGATCTTCGGATCGCCGGTCGGCGCCAGCGAGAACCGGCTGTTGTGGGCGGGCGCGTAGCCCCGGTTATCCACCAGAATCGTATAGATGGCGCCCGGCACGGCCTCCAGCACGCTGTCGAGCAGCCGCGTGAGCGGCTCGTCGATCGCGCGGTCGTAAGCCGTGTGATAACGCGGCGGCTCGCTGCCGGCAATGCGCTGGTAATGGCGGTCGAACACGTCCACGCCGCGCCGCCGGGCGTCCTGCAGCAGACCGGCCGCCGCACCGGCAAACGCCTCCAGCGATTCCGACAGGCTGTCGAACGCGGTGCCACCCGTGCGCATGTCGGCCAGCACTTCCTGCACGCTTTCGGTCTGCCGCCGGATGCGATCGATCTCGCCCGACATGCTGCCCACGCGTTCCAGCACGTCTGCGCTCAAGGCCGCGATGCGCCCGACCTCCTCACTCATGCCGTGGTTGGTGGCATCGACCTCGCCGATGGCCTGGACCACGTCGCTCACCTGCCGGTTCATGCTGTCGAAGTCGCGCACGAAGCGCTCGAAGCCGCGGGAGGTCCGGTCCAGCACCGCGCCCGAGGCGTCCACGTCCTCGCGCAGCGTGCCCGTCTGGCGCTGCGTGGCGCCAACCAGGTCGAGCATCTGCGTCGTGTGGCGGCCGATGTCGCTGGTGGCGGTGTTCACGCGCTCAGCCAGCCGGCCGACCTCGCTGGCCACCACCGCGAAACCGCGGCCCGCGTCCCCAGCCCGGGCGGCCTCCACGCCGGCGTTCAAGGCAAGCAGCTGCGTCTGCAGCGCAATGCCCTTGATTGTCTTGCTGATGTCGCCCACCGACTGCGCGCGCGCCGCCAGTTGCCCCACCACTTCGGTGAAGGCGGCCATCTCATGCGTCATCCGGTCCACGCGCGTCTTGACCTCGGTCAGCTCGGCCAGCGCCTGCCGCGCCGCCTGCAGGTTCTGGCCCGACACCGCGGCAATGTCGCGGGCGTGGGTGGAGGTCGACGCAGACAGATCGGCGATCTGCGCCCCGCTGGCCGCCAGGGCCTCGGCCGCCCTCGCCTGCTCGCGCGCCAGCAATGAGCAGCGCCCCGCCTGGAATTGCGTGCGCGCCGCGTTCAGCGCAATCTCGATGCTGGATTGGCGCACGGTCATGATCCGAAGCCGGATCTGCGCCAGGAACCGGTAGAGCGGCCAGGCGGCCGGACTGAAGGACAAGGGGCGCTCGGACAGCACCGCGTCGCCGCGGTTGAGCCGACGCAACAATCCCCACATGCCGCCCAAGCGGAATACGGATCTGGCCATCATGAACCTCCTCTCCCTGACCCGGACCGCCTGCGTTGGGCATCCGTGGTCTGGCGCGCTGGGCGCGCCTTGTCTCGCGCTGCAAGGCCCCGATTATTGTTGGCAGGAGTCTATCGGCCAGCAGGCGTTTGCGCCCTTAGGGAATACGTCATGAGAAGGAGGGACACGCGCACGAGGCTGGCGCATGCGGGCGGAAAGACGCCGTCTTTCCGCCGCCGGCGGACATCGCGGGCAGCGGGCTCAGAAGCCCAGGCTGGCCAGCAGGTCGTCGACCTGATCCTGGCTGGTGACCACGTCGGTCTTGCCCTGCGGGTTGATCTGCGGGCCGTTGAGCAGGCTGTTGGCTTCGTCGCGGCGCTCTTGCGGCACATTGTCCAGCAGCACCTGCAGCAGTTCGCGTTCGATGGCGCCCACCACGTCCATCATGCGCATGATGACCTGGCCCGTAAGGTCCTGGAAATCCTGCGCCATGATGATTTCCATGAGCTTGGACTGCGTCTGCTGGGTCTGCTTGGGCACGTCGGCCAGGAAGGCACGCGTGTCCTTCACCAATTCGCGCGCTTGCGGCATTTCCAGCGGCTGGTCGTACCACTCTTGCCAGCGGCTATCCAGCGCCTGCGCCGAACGGGCCATGTTGTCCTGGATCGGACCGGCCTGTTCCGTGGCGTTGAGCACGCGGTTGGCGGCCTGCTCGGTCATCTGCGCCACGTACCGCAAGCGGTCGCGGGCGTCGGGAATCGCGTTGGCGGCATCCTTGATCGCCTGGTCCAGGCCCAGCTCGCGCATGCTGTCGCGCAACATGCGCGTCAGCGAGGCGATGCGATGGATCAGGTCGGGCGACTCTGTCGGGTCAACTGTTTCCGTTGAGCTCATCGCACACCTCAGCCGCCAATCTTTTCGAAGATCTTGTTCAGCTTTTCCTCCAGCGTCGCCGCGGTGAAAGGCTTGACCACGTAACCGTTGGCGCCCGCCTGTGCGGCGGCAACGATGTTTTCCTTCTTGGCTTCCGCCGTCACCATCAGCACCGGCAGCGATGCCAGCGACGCGTCGGCGCGGATCTGCTTGAGCATCTCCAGGCCGTCCAGGTTCGGCATGTTCCAGTCGGACACCACGAACTGGAAGCCGCCGTTGCGCAGCTTCTCCAGGCCAATGGCGCCGTCCTCTGCCTCATCCACGTTTTCGAAACCCAGCTCCTTGAGCAGGTTGCGGATGATCCGCCGCATGGTGGGGAAATCATCCACCACCAGAATCTTCAGGCCCTTGTCTACCATCTTTCACTCCAGAAAAAATTTGCTTGGGATCGATCGTGGCGTCAGTCCGCGTTAAACGCGGTGCCCACGGTCGCCCAGGCGAGTCAGAATGCGTTCGCTCATCGCCGACAACGGCACCACTTCACTTGCAGCCCCGATAGCGATGGCCTCGCGGGGCATGCCGAAGACCACGCAGCTTGCTTCGTCCTGCGCGATCGTGTGCGCGCCCGCCCGATGCATGGCCAGCATGCCGGTGGCGCCATCCTTGCCCATGCCCGTCAGGATCACGCCGATGGCGTTCTTGCCCGCCGCGACGGCCGCGGAGTTGAATAGCACGTCCACGGACGGACGGTGGCGGTTGACCGGTTCGCTGGCTTCCAGCTCGATGACGTAGTTGGCGCCGCTGCGGCCCAGGCGCATGTGCATCTCGCCGCCCGGGGCCAGGTACACGTGACCGGGCAGCACGCGCTCGCCATGCACGGCCTCGCGCACGGTCACGGCGCACAGCGCGTCCAGGCGCTGCGCGAACGACCGCGTGAAGCCGGCCGGCATGTGCTGCGTGATCAGGATCGCCGGGCTGTCCGGCGGCAACGGTTGCAAGACTTCGCGGATGGCCTCGGTGCCGCCGGTGGAAGCGCCGACGATCACGAGCTTTTCCGAGCTGGACAGCGGACGGCGCAGCATGGGCGCCGGCGCGGCCTGCGCCGCATGAGGCGTCGGGGCGCGCAGCTTGGCGCGCGACGCGGCGCGGATCTTGTCGGCGATGAGTTCCGTGTATTCAAGCAGCCCGTCGCGGATGCCCAGCTTGGGTTTGGTCACGAAGTCGATCGCGCCCAATTCCAGCGCGCGCAGCGTGATTTCGCCGCCACGTTCGGTCAGCGACGACACCATCACCACCGGCATGGGGCGAAGGCGCATCAGCTTTTCCAGGAAATCCAGCCCGTCCATGCGGGGCATTTCCACGTCCAGCGTCAGCACGTCAGGGTTGTGGCGCTTGATGAGCTCGCGGGCGACCAGCGGATCGGGCGCGGTCGCGACCACTTCCATATCCGGCTGGCTGTTGATGATCTCGGTCATCAGGCCGCGCACCAGCGCGGAGTCATCCACACACAAAACGCTAATTTTCTTCATCTTGTTTGCTGCCCTGGCCCGGTCAGGCCTTATTTGCGCATTCATAGACCGTCTGCCCGCGCAGACGGAAATCGCGGCTGATGTACGTGAAGTTCTCGGAATGGCCGGCAAACAGCAGGCCGCCCGGCTTCATGAGCGGCACAAACCGCTCCAGGATCTTGGCCTGCGTCGGCTTGTCGAAATAGATCATGATGTTGCGGCAGAAGATCACATCGAACTTCTCGGTGATCCCCCACGATGGCGACAACAGGTTCAGCGTCTCGTAGCGCACCATCTCGGCGATCTCGGGGCGCACCCGCACGTGCCCTTCGTTCGCGCCGCGGCCCTTCAGGAAAAACCGGCGCAGGCGCTCGGTCTCCATCTTCGCGACGCGCTCGTTCGGATAGACGCCCGTGCGCGCGCGCTGCAGCACGTTGGTGTCGATGTCGGTCGCCAGCACGGTGGAACCCGCGCCCCGGGGCCCCAGGGCCTCGGTCAGCGTGATGGCGATCGAGTAAGGTTCTTCGCCCGTCGAGGCCGCGCAGCACCAGACCGAAACCGGCCCGCCGCGCTTCTTCGCGAAGTCGGCAAGGATGGGAAAGTGATGCGATTCGCGGAAAAACGCGGTCAGGTTCGTCGTGAGCGCGTTGATGAAATCTTCCCACTCCGCCGAGTCAGGCTCGTTCTCCAGGCTATCCAGATAGCTGGCGAAATCCTGCCCGCCCAGCGCACGCAGGCGGCGCGCAAGGCGGCTGTAGACCATCTCGCGCTTGTGCGTGCCCAGCGAAATGCCGGCCCGCGCGTGGATCATCTTGCGGACGCGGGAAAAGTCCGCGTCCCGGAAATCAAACTGGCGGTCCACCGGAATGGACGGCGCCGTATTCGCCGAAGTTGCCACGCGTATCCTCAGCGTCCCAGTGCAGGCGCATCGGGCGCATGCAGACGGGCGTCGTCATAGGTGGCGTGCACCGAAGACAGCCGATGCGCCGGCACTTCGATGACCTCGCCCGTGTTGATCTTGAATACGGCCACTGCTTCGGCGAGGCGCTGGGCCTGCTCCTGCAGCGAGCCGGCGGCGGCCGCGGCCTCTTCCACCAGCGCCGCGTTCTGCTGCGTCACTTCATCCATCTGCGACACCGCGCGGTTCACCTGGTCGATGCCGCTGGACTGCTCTTCGGACGCCGCCGAGATCTCGCCCATGATGTCCGTCACGCGTTTTACCGACGCCACGATTTCCTGCATCGTGGAACCGGCGCGTTCGACCTGCTGAGAACCGGCGCCCACCTTGGTCACGGAGTCCTCGATCAGGCCCTTGATTTCCTTGGCCGCCTGCGCGCTGCGCTGGGCCAGCGAGCGCACTTCGCCCGCCACCACGGCAAAGCCCTTGCCCTGCTCACCCGCGCGCGCAGCTTCCACCGCGGCATTCAGCGCCAGGATGTTGGTCTGGAACGCGATGCCGTCGATGACCGAGACAATCTCGGAAATCTTGCGCGAGCTGGCAGAGATGCCTTCCATGGTGTGCACCACTTCCGACACCGCCGCGCCACCGCGCTCGGCCACGTCCGACGCGCTGGCCGCCAACTGGTTGGCCTGGCGCGCGTTGTCCGCGTTCTGCTTGACGGTCGAGGCCAGCTCTTCCATCGAGGCGGCGGTCTCTTCCAGCGAGGCCGCCTGCTGCTCTGTGCGGCTGGACAGATCCGTGTTGCCCGCGGCGATCTCGTGCGAGCCCACGTTGATTTCGTCCACGCCACGGCGCACCGAAGCCACCGTGCGCGTCAGGCTTTCCTGCATGCGCTTGAGCGCCGCAAACAGCTGGCCAATTTCATTCGTGTTGCTGACCTCGACGCGGGCGGTCAGGTCGCCGCTGGCGATGCGGTCGAAATGATGGCCGGCTTCCTTGAGCGGCTGCAGCACGCGGCGGCGCAGGAAGACATACGTGGCAAAGACCAGCAGCGCGGCGATGATGCCGCCGGCGCTCACCGCCATCAGCACGAACTGGTAGCGCACCTGTGCAACTTCAAAGGCGTCCATCATCTTGCTGGCGCGCCAGAAATCGAAGCCTTCAACCGCGCGTGCAAAGCGGCCTTCCAGCGCGTCCTGCACTTTCTGGATCTGCGTCTGGTAGGCCGGCATGTCGGCCTTTTCCAGCGCGCCGATCAGCGGCGTGATGCCTTGCTGCAAGAGGGCCGTGTAAGAATCGTCGATTTCCTTGAGCGCCTCGGCCGCCTCGGCGGGACGCGGCAGCGTCTTGTAGAAATCGAACTCGGCCTGGCCCTTGTTCTGCGACGCCTTGGCCCGCTCCAGAAGGCCTGCGGCCTCGCTGGACAGCCCCTGCGCCAACAAGGTCGGCTGGCCGATGCTGCGCACGATGTCCGCATAGTTGGAGGACGCGGCACGGCCCAGGCCGTTCAGGGTGTCCTTGTAGCTGGATACGACGCGGCTGACGGCGTCGTCCAATTCCTGCGATTGCTTGATTTCGGCCAGCGTCCCGTTGCTGATGCGCAACGACAGCACGCCCAGCGCGGCACCGATCACCAACATGAATGAGAAGAACGCCAGCACCCACAACAGGCTGCTGCGTATCGTCATGTTCGCGAAAAACTTGCGCATCACAAGAACCATCCCTTGACTGCAATCGTTAAAGGAAAGCGCCACATCGCGATCAATATGGCGCCTTTACCCCGCATTCCGGCCGAACTCCGATCAGGAGGCGACCTTCTCCACCAGCGCCATTTCGTCGCTGGTCATCAGCTTTTCAATGTCCACCAGGATCAGCATCCGCTCGTCCACGGTACCCAGACCCGTCAGGTACTCGGTCGACAGCGTGGCGCCGAACTCGGGCGCCGGACGAACCTGGCCGGCGTTCAGCATCAGCACGTCCGACACGCCGTCCACCACGATGCCCACGACACGGCGGTCGAGGTTCAGGATGATGACGACGGTCTGCTCGTTGTATTCGACGCGGCCCAGGTTGAACTTGATGCGCAGGTCGACGATCGGCACGATGATGCCGCGCAGGTTCGTCACGCCCTTGATGAAGGGCGGGACATTCGCGATACGGGTGACCGTGTCGGCGTCGTAGCCGCGGATCTCCTGCACCTTCAGGATGTCGATGCCGTATTCTTCGTCGCCCAGCGTGAAGACCAGGAATTCGCTGCCGACATCTTCATTGCGCGCGGCTTGCGCTTGCGGTTTGGCTGCCATGATTTTTAGAGCTCCATCAATTCAGAACGGCTTCGGGCTGCGACCAGCGTTCCCGGTTGGCGCGCGCGAGCGCAAATACGTCGACAATCAGGGCCACGCTGCCATCGCCAAGAATGGTGGCGGCGGAAATGCCCGGGACCTTGCGGTAATTCGATTCCAGATTCTTCACCACGACCTGGTGCTGCCCGATCAGGTGATCGACCAGCAGCGCAAAGCGGCGGTCCTCGGCCTGCATGATGACGGCGATCGCCTGGGTGGGATCGGTCTGGGCTTCGCCCACCGAGAACACCCGGTGCATCTCGACCAGCGGCAGGTATTCGCCACGCACGTGCATGACGCGTTCGTTGCCGGCGACCGAATAGATCTGGTCATTGGTGGGCTGCAGCGATTCGGTAACGTGGTTCAGCGGCAGGATGAAGGTCTCTTCACCCACGCGCACCGACATGCCGTCCAGAATGGCCAGCGTCAGCGGCAGCACGATGCGCGTCGTGGTGCCGTGGCCCGGCTCGCACGACAGCTGCACGTGGCCGCCCATGTCCTGGATGTTCCGGCGCACCACGTCCATGCCCACGCCGCGGCCGGAGATGTCCGTGACCTTCTCGGCGGTGGAGAAGCCGGGCGCGAAAATCAGCTGCCAGATCTCGTCGTCGGGCGAATTCTCGTTGACGGCTAGGCCTTGCGCCATGGCCTTCTTCAGGATCTTCTCGCGGTTCAGGCCGCCACCGTCGTCGCTGACTTCGATGACGATGTTGCCGCCGTTGTGTTGTGCGGACAGCACCAGCTGGCCGACCGGATCCTTGCCCGCGGCGATCCGCTTTTCAGGCGTTTCGATGCCGTGGTCCAGGCTGTTGCGTACCAGGTGGGTCAGCGGGTCGATGATGCGTTCGATCAGGCTCTTGTCCAGTTCGGTCGCGCGGCCGTAGGTCTGCAGTTCGATCTGCTTGCCCATCTTGCCGGCGATGTCGCGCACGAGGCGCGGGAAGCGGCTGAACACATAATCCATCGGCATCATGCGGATCGACATGACGGCTTCCTGCAGATCGCGCGCGTTGCGCTCGAGCTGCTCCATTCCGTTCAGCAGGCGATCGTGCAGCACCGGATCCAGCGTGGAGGCGGTCTGCGCCAGCATGGCCTGCGTGATGACCAGTTCGCCCACCAGGTTGATCACCTGGTCGACCTTCTCAACGCCGACACGGATCGACGTCGATTCCTTGTCCGCGTGCGCGGCAGCGGACGCAGCGGGACGCGCGGCGCGGGCAGCCGGGGCGCCGGCTTCAGCGGCAGCGGGTTCTGCGGCGTGCGCTTCCGGCGCTTCGGCCACGACCGGCGCTGCGGCGGGGGCCGGCTGCGCCACGGGCGCGGCGGGCGCCGCTTCGGCGGGCGCCGGGGCGGGGGCGCCGGCCGCCCGCGCGGCTCCACGGGCGGGGGTCCGCGGGGGGCCCGCGGCGGGGGGGGAGCGCACGAGCTCGGGGGCT
>NZ_JAGXJZ010000340.1:0-344 GCF_019091095.1 Achromobacter sp. GbtcB20
ACCTGCACCACGGTGGCGCCGGGACGGCGCAGCAGCGAGGTGACCGCGAAGCGCCAGCCCTGATGGGCAAAGGCGCCGCGCAGGCGGCGCAGCAGGCGCAGGCAGAGCCAGGCGACCAGCGCGAACACGGCGAAGCCGCCCAGGAAGCCGCCGGCGGTGGTCAAGGCCAGCTTCGGGTCGCCCGCCTGCCACAGCAGCAGCGCGAGGAAGACGCCGGTGCCGAGGCCATAGGTGGCCAGCGCCATCGGCTGGGGCGCGGCCTGCTCGCGCCGCATCACGCGGTTGTGCGGCACGTTACGCAGTTGGAGCACCGGCGGCAGCGCGAAGCCGACCAGCAGCAGCAT
>NZ_JAGXJZ010000341.1:0-342 GCF_019091095.1 Achromobacter sp. GbtcB20
GCACCGGCTTGCAGTCGAGGCCGCCCACTTGCTGGAAATAGGTGAACTGGGTCACTTCCATGCCGTTCAGCCAGACTTCCCAACCCAGGCCCCAGGCGCCCAGGGTCGGGCTTTCCCAGTCGTCCTCGACGAAGCGCACGTCGTTCTTCTTGAGGTCCAGGCCCAGCGCCTCGAGCGAACCGAGGTAGAGGTCGAGGATGTTCTCAGGCGCCGGCTTCAGGACCACCTGGTACTGGTAGTAGTGCTGCAGGCGGTTCGGGTTCTCGCCGTAGCGGCCATCCTTCGGACGGCGCGACGGTTGCACGTAGGCGGCGCGCCAGGGCTCGGGGCCGATCGCGCGCA
>NZ_JAGXJZ010000342.1:0-341 GCF_019091095.1 Achromobacter sp. GbtcB20
ATGCGCGGCCAGGAGTTCCTGATCGTGCTGGCGCTGGTGCAGCTGCCGGGCTTCGCGCTGGCGGCCTATGGCGTGGAACGCTGGGGCCGAAAGCCGACGCTGATCGGCTTCCTGCTGCTCAGCGCCCTGGGCTGCATGCTCTACAGCTTCGGCAGCGCAACAAGCGTGGTGGTCGGCTCGACCCTCCTGATGAGTTTCGCGCTGCTCGGCACCTGGGGCGCCCTGTACGCCTTCACGCCCGAAGTCTATCCGACCGACCTGCGCGCCTCGGGGATGGGAACGGCCGGCGCGGTCGCGCGCTTCGGCGGGCTGTTCGCGCCGGCCATCGTGGCGCCGGTGAT
>NZ_JAGXJZ010000343.1:0-341 GCF_019091095.1 Achromobacter sp. GbtcB20
GGAGGTGGTTCCCTGACTCGGCTGACGCTGCTTTGTCGTTTCCGTTTCAGTGAGTTCATCATACGTTTTGATGCCGTACGGCAAGTTGTCTGCACGCAAGCTTTCCCACAGGAATCATTTACTTGGGGAAATTTTTGAGCGGGCGCAAACGTGGCGTTCGGATGCCACGCAGCATGCTGAAAAGCCGACGAGATTATTGCTGTAAATGCAAAAACAGATTATGCTGTTTCGCTTGCTCTTCGGAAATTTCGACTTCGGTAAGCAAATAGCAGCGTGCCGTGGGCGACGAGTGGGTTGATTACATTTCAGAGAATGACATGGATTCCCTTCTGAAACATATG
>NZ_JAGXJZ010000344.1:0-339 GCF_019091095.1 Achromobacter sp. GbtcB20
GACCATTACCTCGCATCGGCCGCGCATGCCGACTTGTACGGCGGCGAAGGGGACGGTTACCAGACCAATCCGCGCATCGGACTTGCCCTGATGGAGATCCTCGACAAGGAGAAGCAGCCCGACAAGGAATCCATGAAAAGCGCCAGGCGTATCTTCGACAGACTGGTCGAGAACGGTGATGTCGCCACCGGCCGCCTGTATGGCCAGTACGGCCTGGCCCTGATCGCGGCGCGCGAGAACGCCTCGCGCGAGGCCATCCGCCAGCTCGAGCAGATCATGCGCGAGATCCGCCGCCGCAGCACCGGCAACGTGCTGCCGGAGGCAGCAGGGGCGCTCCCG
>NZ_JAGXJZ010000345.1:0-338 GCF_019091095.1 Achromobacter sp. GbtcB20
CGTGCTGGTCGTGGGCACCTATGACCTGAAGACGGTCGTCACGGTCAGCGTCGTGCAATTCGCGCTGTTCTTCATGGATTTCTGGTTCCAGCTCGCTCGCTGGATCGACAGCACTATCCTCGATGCGCTCTATGGCTGGGGCTTTGGCTGGAACCGGCCACACACGAACTTCGACCCGCTGGTGGGGCTGAACAATGCGTTCGGCGACATGCTCTTGATGTTCGTCGCGGGCACGATGTTCCTGGTGCTGCCAGGATTCTGGCTGGCAAGCCTGACCTGGGTTGGAATTCGGGCGGGACATGCCATTCAGGGGTTGTCGGACGGCAGCAAGGGCGCCG
>NZ_JAGXJZ010000346.1:0-338 GCF_019091095.1 Achromobacter sp. GbtcB20
CGCTGGCGTCCGGCCCGGGCGCTGCACCGAGACCGCCGCGAACAGGAAGGTGGCCAGCGACTCGATGGCCTCGACCGCCTTCCAGGCGCCGACGAAGTTCTTGCTCAGGCCGGCGTAACCGTCGGCTTCCGACTTCGACGGCATCAGCTGGCGCAGCTGGTCGCCGTCGGCGTACAGCGTGGACAGTTCGGTCATGCCGTCGGCGCCCTGCGGCAGCGACAGCACGCCTTCCATCACGGCGCGCAGCAGCGCACGGGTGCGGGCGTTGACCGCGATCGACACTTCACGCGGCACGTTCAGCGCATCGGCGTCGTGCGCATTGAACCCCGGCGCCAGCT
>NZ_JAGXJZ010000347.1:0-338 GCF_019091095.1 Achromobacter sp. GbtcB20
ATCCGAAGATGTTCAACCCCTACGGCATCATCGCGGTCAATCCGCAGAAGCACAAGGAAGCCAACTACAAGGGCGCGATGCAGCTGGTCGAGTGGATCACCTCGCCCGAGGGTCAAAGCCTGATCGGCGCCTACAAGGTCGACGGCCAGCAGGTGTTTTTTCCATCATATAAAGGTGGGCAGTAGCAGGGCATTGCCTGCCGGCTAGGCGACGCCGCCTGCCGGCGGGCTGTGTCACACTGGCATGCCATCGAACGACACGCAGGAGGAGCATCATGGCAAACCAGAACCAGCCGGGCCGGCAGGCCCAGCCCGACGCGCAGCAGGCGGGCCAGCCGC
>NZ_JAGXJZ010000348.1:0-336 GCF_019091095.1 Achromobacter sp. GbtcB20
ATCAAGCTGGTGTCCGCTCGCCGTCCGGCGCACACGATCCAGCATGTCAAAACCTGTGCCCGGCACATCGTCGCCTCGGCCGAAGCCTCCTTGCGCCAGCTCGGCACCGACCGGCTCGACCTGCTGCTGATCCACCGCCCCGATCCGCTGATGAACTTCGACGAGGTCGCCGAAGCCTTTACCCGCCTGCAGCGCGACGGCAAGGTGCGCCACGTGGGCGTGTCGAACTTTACCCGCCACCAGTTCGAGGCGCTGAACCGGCGCGTGCCGCTGGCCACCAATCAGGTCGAGTTCTCGCCGCTGCACACGGCGCCGATGTTCGATGTCGGATCGTAG
>NZ_JAGXJZ010000349.1:0-336 GCF_019091095.1 Achromobacter sp. GbtcB20
TTCGCGCCGCAGCACCGGGTCGGCGCCCTTGAATTCGCTGACGTGCTGCCCGGCCGCGCTCGCATGGGCTAAGGACTTGCGATCGCCGATCGACACCGGCGAGATCTGGTAGCCGTAGCGGCCGATGTCCTCGATGGCCTGCTTGTTGTCGGCATCTTGGTTGGCCGGGTCGGCCTTGTTCAGGAACGCCAGAACTTTGAAGTCGCGCATAGCCTGGACCTCGCGCACCAGGGCCGCCATGTTCTCGAAGGCCCACACGTCGAAGGTCCGCGGCGCGAACGGGATTACCAGGACGTCGGCCACCGACAGCGCAGCGCGCAGCGCACCGGAATCCTT
>NZ_JAGXJZ010000035.1:0-29898 GCF_019091095.1 Achromobacter sp. GbtcB20
CGAGGAAGTGGGCAACAACCGCCGCGACAAGACGGTGGCGAATCACTGGGTGAGTATTGGCGGGCACCAGGAGCAGACTGTGGAGGGGCACTCGGAGCTTCAGGCCGGGCAGGCGATCCGGCAGCGCACGAAGGTTTATGAGGTTCAGGCGGCGGAGAGCCTTATCTTGAAAGGGCCAGGGGGGACGATTCGTATTGATGGGTTGGGCATCACGCTGGATGGGGATGCCATCCTGATCAAGGGGCCGATGAGCCAAAAGGGCGGTGGCGGTAACAACAGCCTCTCACTGTCCGGCGAGGCGCTTGAAGGTCTGGACGCGGATTGCGCGGAGCGCAACCGATGACAGCGGCGTCCATCATTGCGTTCGCCGAGCAGATCAAAGCGCCTGGCGATCACCTTTATCTGCTCGTTGACCCACTGGCCGGATGCGGCCCGGCACATCCGCTAGCCATCGAATCGCTGGTCCACGATCTGGGCAAGGACGCTGTGGTCCGCGTTCCACGGCCGGACCTGGTCCACACGCCTGAAGCCTGTCCGGCCCTCGTGCAACTTGGCACTTCGGAAGACGCGACACGGAAGCGGCTGCTGGAACTCAGTGCGTTCCATGCAACGGAAGATCTCGCCTACGGCAAGCGATATATCTGCGGGTGGCTGACCAGCCCGGAGCCGCCGGAGGAAACCGCACGCCACATTGCGGCGCAATGCTGCATTACTTCGTCCAGCGTACGAAAAGCGACTACCCCGTGGTTCGAACCCGTGCGTCTGGAGTTGCTGGCCGGCGCGCTTGGAGCCCGAGCGGGGGCTATGTTCGCGCCGATCAATGCTTGGTTGTTCCCAACAAGCTGGGGGAGCTTTTCCGTACTGCAGAGCAGCTCGGCGACGGCAAGCGAGGATCACACGGCATTGGTTCGCCGCACGCAGCATGCGGCGCAATTGGTAAGCGAATTCCTGGGTATCTGGCGGCTCGCGCAACGTCAGACCCTTTCGTTCGCGCCCTGGCGCTGGACTGGCCCCAGTCCCCTACCGCCACAGGCGGGTGTACATGCCTTTCGTCTGGTCCGTGATGCCCAGCGTTTAGGACTGCGGCATGAGCGCGACATCTTCGCGCTCAGCTTGTATCGGGTTTGCGTTCACCCCCTACTGCCCAAGCATCCCGACATCCAACGGGACATTCTTGATGCAGCCAATGGCAAACACGCGCTGCACGACCGCTTCCAAGCGTACGACGACACCGCCTGGAAGCGAGTATTCGCCTCCTTGCCCCGGACGGAGAACTACTCATGAGCTTGAGCACGACGTTAAGCAGAACGATCAGCCATGCCGCGCCGATTCCGACGGACGCATGCAAAGCCTGCGAGCGCACTGGCCTGCCCATTCTTCCTTTGCGCGCCGCGTACGCGCCGGCGCCCGGGCAAACATACCGTCGACAGCCTGCGGCCAGCAACGCGCCAGCGACGGTGCGGATGCGGTTGGACCAGCCTCGCATCCTGCGGCAAGGGTACCTCTACGTATTGCTGGATGAGGTGGAGTGGCAGGCCTATGAGGTCACGCCTGAAGGGGCGTTGCGCCAGTTTCGCCCCTTCCAGGTACCACGTGATGAGCCAAGTCCGCTGAGCCAATCATGCGTGCGCCGGAACCACGACGTCCCCGCCTCGTTCATCAATATCGACACCGAGAAGTTCTCGACCGCGTGGATAGCAATCGCGAATGACCCCTGGCCCGAGAGCGTGCTCAATCAATACTTGTGTGGCAAAGCCGCCGACGGATCGGATCCGAAGGACCGCTTCTACAAGCTTGACTTGAAAAGTGCGCGCGAGAACCCCGGCAGCGTCGGTATCGCAATGACCGAAGACAATCTTGGGTTGGATTCTGTGCTGGAGTACGCAGCGGTCAACGCCGGCGATTTCGAAAGCGTTCACGGGTTCTACTCGCGTAATCATCGGCTTGCGGCGATGGAAGGCCACATTCGCACTATCGTCCAGCGGGAAAAACTTCAAAACGGCGTACTCGCACTGGTTCTGCCCGATCCGATCGGCGTGGTGCAAGAATGCAATGCGCAGCGCGTTGCCTTGTTCAGAGAGATGCAGGAGTGGCGCTCCGAGCCACAGCGGCGGTTCGAGTTCTTCACTTCCCGGGCGCTGCTTGGCATCAAGGAACTGCATGACGCCTGGGCTTCAGCCGAAGCAGAAGAAGAGGCGAAGGCAGCAGAAGCCCATCGTCTCAGGCATAACCAGAGCTTAGCGGGGATGAAGGTGGGCTACCCGCAGGTGCATATACCAGGAGAAGCCGAGCGCATAGCCAAGGTCAAACAGGCAAAGGCAAAAGAGCGCCTAGAGAAGCGCTACGATGAGGCGGCCCGCGCCAAATTCGAGAAGACTTATCTCGCCACGCAGGCCGATTGGCAAACGGTTGTTGATGGGGTTGGGGAGGTGTACGCCCAAGAATACCAATCTAGGCCATTCCGACTTGCCGTACAAAATGATTACAGCGCCACGTCCTGGCGGTCGACGGAAGGCTTTATTCGCATGCTCGGCCTTTGCCTTGCCGGCGGCCCCACCGAAACAGTAAGAAAAGACGATGAGGAACTGGGCGCGACCCAACAGCTATGGAAAGCGCAGCTGGAGGACCCAAGAAGCTTTCTGTTTCAGGCTCTGCTGGCAAAGGACACTGCACTACTCGCGCAGTTGCAAACTGCACTGACGGGCAATGATCTCGGCAAGGTCTATGCCAACATCAAGAGCTTGATCGGTACGGAAGAGGGCAAAACGCTGATGGTTGCCCCCGTGCAGCAAGGCATTGGGCAGCTGCTTGCCGCCACGGCCAATGCCAGTAACGCGCTGGGAAAGCGACTGGCCTCCGAAACGCACACGCTCGTCGGTCACGTGCACAGCGCAGCCTTGCTGCGCTATGCGGGGCAGCCTGTGACGCAGATCGTCGTGTCATTGAAACTCGGCGAGTATCTTTCGCTGCTCAACGAGACCCTGCAGGAAGGCATTGATAAGTTCATCGCCCACATGGACGAGAATTTCCGCAAGCCGGCCGCCGACAAGATTCGGGCGATGGTCGTTAGCGGCGCCATTGCCATCGCGGTTCCCGGCAACCACGGCAAGGTCGTCGAATTGATTATCTGGTCGCTGGAGAGTGCCGAGGCGCTGCAGGAACGTCTGAAGAAGCTGCGTGGCACCGCCAACGAAGGCGTCACGAAGGCGCTTCGCGCCGTGAGCGTTGGCGCCGCGACACTTCAGACCGGCGCGGTTCAAATGGTCGGCACGCTTGCGATTGGCGCAGAGGAAGCGAGAGATCTCGCCAGGGGAGCGATGCAGAAGATGCGCACCGCCGTCGTTTCAGCAGCGCCCGGAGGCGCGAACCTGCTCCTGGGGCTTGGCAGCCTGTGGTTTCAGCAAGACAGCCTGCGGAAGAACTATGCCACGTTGCTCAACACATCTGAAAGTGGCAGCGCCGAGGCGCTGGCAGCAGTGTGGTCGTCCTCCATCGGCGTAATGGGTGCGAGCGCGGAGGTTGTTGGCGTGGGGATTCAGTTATTGCGGCCGGATTTGACAATTACCGTGAGATCGAGCGGAGGCGCGAAACCCATCATGTTAGGGACCCGCGTCGCGCAATACGGCGGCGCTATTGCAGCGGTTTCGGGGTTGATGGACGGAGTCCAATATATTTTCGCCGCCGTTCGTGCAGGAGCTGACGGAGATTCGGAAGCGCAAATTTACAGCGGTTTAGCAACTATGGCTGCGCTTGGCTCGTCAATCACAGGAATTGTCGGAGCCCTTGCCCCTAATGCTACTTTACTAGGACCTATTGGTGTCGCTATTGCCTTAGGGGTGCTTGCATACATCTGGGCCACTCAAGCGAAAAAAGAGCGATCCTCGTCTCTCGAACTATGGGCCCGCTCCAGCCGATGGGGGTCACCAAGCGAAAATAGGCGTTGGACCGCTGCATCAGATTTCGAAACGGCCGGGGGGGCTCTTAATGCCGCAGTGCTCGGGATGACAGCTGAGATGGAGGTCAAAACTCAGGTGGTTAGCAAGAGGGATGCCTCATTTCCCACTGACGACCAGGCGGACTGGAAAAGAGTTCGGATATGGGCTGGAGAATATATTATCTATCAGATATCCCTTCCAGGGTATGAGGAAACCTCATCTCGCTATCATTGGGCGCTAACGGTCTATCGCCCCGGGGACTCGCAAGGCCAAGTGATTGCGTCCGGCGAGAACGGAAATCCACCAACCGAAACACCATCGCCCCCCTCCATAAAAAATTCCGATTATTTCTTGAATACCACAGTACCCACCGTCTCCTCAGACGAAAAAACAAAAACTTTAATAATTAAGGGCGCCATCGCGTTACGCACGATTCACAGCGTTCACGCGGTAAAGCTGGAGGCACACTTTTGGCCCGATAAAAATGACAAATCGGGTTTCGCCCGCCTGCTTTCTCAAGAAGACAAAACAGATAACCGAGGGTGGAATAACTAGCCATGACTGCACCCAAACTTCGCCCCCCATGCAGCGGTTGGATAGCAGATCTGCCCGAACCGTCCTGCACACCAACCGCGCTCTTGGCTTTGGAGGGGAACGCTCCAAACCACTTGGATGACATATATCTGGAGTTATCGAGAGGTTCAGCACGCGCGCGAGGCATTTACTTCTGGATGGGAATTATTATGGCGATAGCGGGGATTTACATCTTGATTGCCCCCCCTCATTTCTACCTTTTTTCGGATCCCTTCATTGTTTTCTCGGGCCTTTTATGCTTGACGATTTGCATCTGGCTAGCCGCGATGTGTATCCGCATGGACATATCGGTTCCTCGTGACCTACCTCTAAGGTTCAATCGTGCCCGCCGGCGGCTTTACGCCTACAACTTCAATGACCGTTGGTGGAACCCTTTCGAACGCTGGTGCGTCGTTCCTGTGGCATATGATTGGTCTCAAGTGCGCGCTGAGCGTTGGCACAAGCGCGCCTTCACCCCTCAAGGCGTGCCCATCTTTCAATGGGGGGTGGAGCTTTCTATCGTCGAGCCCGGGACCAACAAGGTCATTGACCGCTTTCCCCTGAGCGCCATGGGTGCTGACGAATTTGCATGGGCGTATATCTGCACATATATGCAACAGGGTCCTTCGGCGCTTCCGCCTCCCGATCCACCCCGCGACCATAACGACGTGCCTTGGTACAACATCGGCCTGCGCCTCGCGCCCGAAGTAAAATGGCCCGCTGACATGGACCTGGAGTCCAGAACCGCACCGTGACACGCGACCATCCAATTCAACATGAGGGAAAGTCGACGTTTCCTTTATTGGCACGACTCGAACCCAAGCGCAGACGCCATAGAACGGGTAAGAGGCTGATGGCGCTGCGCTTCATCAAGCCGCCCGAACCCCAATCGCCACCACCCTTGCGGTAAACCCCTTCAACAACTCCTCCCGCATCGCCTCAGCCCGCGCCATCGACGCCTCCTTCACATGCCCGTACCCGCGAATCTCCTCGGGCACGCTAGCCAGCGCCACGGCCTTATCCAGATTCCCGCGATTCAACTTCCCCAAGATCGCCGTCATCGTCTCCCGATACTCCTGGATCAACGCCCGCTCCGCCCGCCGCTCCTTCGTATACCCGAACGGATCGAACCGCGACCCCCGCAGGAACCGCATCCGCGCCAGCACGCCAAACACCTTCAGCATCCCCGGCCCGTAAGCCCGCTTCACCAGATGCCCGTCCTTGTCGCGCCGCGCAAACACCGGCGGCGCCAAGTGAAAGCGCAGCTTCCAATCCCCCTCGAACTGCTCACCCACCCGCTTCACAAACTCCCCGTCCGAATACAGCCGCGCGACTTCGTACTCGTCCTTGTAGGCCATCAGCTTGAAGTAATAGCGCGCCACTGCCAGTGCCAATCGGTTCGTCCCCGTCGCCTCCCGCTCCGCCAGCGTCACCTTGTTCACCAGGTCCGTGTACTGCTTTGCATACGCCGCGTCCTGGTACTGCGTCAGGAACGCCTCGCGCACCGCCACCATTCGCGCCAGTTCGCCCGCCGGCTGCTTCAACTCCGCCACGGGAGTCGGCGCCCGCGGCCGCGTGATCTCGATGATGTCGTCCGGCTGCGCGGGCGACACGCCGCCGTTGGCCATCAGACGCGCCACCGCCGCCGGCTCGTGCGCCGCGCGGCGTCCCCATGCGAATGCCGCAAGATTGTTCGCCACCTGCTGGCCGTTCAGTTCGATCGCCCGCAACAGCGCCTCGCGCGACAGCGGTATCCAGCCCTTCTGGAATGCGTAGCCCATCATCAGCGGATTTGAGTAGATCGCATCGCCCAGCAGCACCACCGCCATCGCGGCTGCGTCCACAGCGGCCAGGTTGTCCTTGCCGCACGCGCTTTGCAGATCCGACGTCAGGTTCGCGCCCGGCAGCGTCCACGATGGGTTCGACACGAACGCCGCCGTCGGCGCCGTATCGCTATTGAGCAACACATGCGTGCGTCCTGGCGTCACCCGGGCCATCGCCTCCGGACTCGTCGCCACCACCAGATCGCCCGCCAGCAGCAGGTCTGCCTCGCCCATCGCCACCCGCGTATTCAGCAGATGGTCCGGCGAACCCGCCAGCACCACGTGGGAAAACACCGCGCCACCCTTCTGCGCCAGCCCCGCCATGTCCAGCACCGAACAGCCCTTGCCCTCCAGGTGCGCCGCCATGCCCAGCAACTGGCCAATCGTCACCACGCCCGTGCCGCCGACCCCCGCGATAAAGACGCCATAAGGCACATCCAGACTATGCAAACGAGGCGCCGGCACATCCTCGTCCGGCGCACCGCCCGATTGCGCCAACGCGGGCGGCTTCTTCAACTTGCCGCCTTCCACCGTCACCAGGCTTGGGCAAAAGCCCTTCAGACAGGAAAAGTCCTTGTTGCAGCTTGACTGGTTGATCTTGCGCTTGCGTCCGAACTCGGTCTCCAGCGGCTCCACCGACAGGCAGTTCGACTTCGCCGAGCAGTCGCCACACCCCTCGCACACCCGTTCATTGATGACCACGCGGCGCGCCGGATCCGGATAGGCATTGCGCTTGCGGCGGCGGCGCTTTTCCGTGGCGCAGGTCTGGTCGTAGATCAGCACCGACACGCCCGGATGCTCGCGCAGCTCGCGCATCACCGCGTCCAGCTCGTCGCGATGACGCACCGGCACCCCCGGCGCCAAGTCCGACACCTCCACGTACTTGCGCGGATCGTCCGTCACCACCACGATCTTCTCGATGCCCTCGGCTGCCACTTGGCGCGTAATCATCGGCACGCTGATCGGCCCGTCCACCGGCTGCCCGCCCGTCATCGCGACCGCGTCGTTGAACAGAATCTTGTACGTGATCGGCGCCTTGGCCGCCACCGCTGCCCGAATCGCCAGCAGCCCCGAATGAAAGTAGGTGCCGTCGCCCAGGTTCGCAAACACGTGCTTTTCCTCGGTGAACGGCGCCTGCCCCAGCCACGGCACGCCCTCGCCGCCCATCTGCGTGAAAACGTCCGTGCCGCGGTCCATCCATCGCACCATGTAGTGGCAACCGATGCCCGCCATGCCGCGAGACCCCTCCGGCAGGCGCGTCGACGTGTTGTGCGGACAGCCCGAACAGAACCAGGGCTTGCGCTCCTCGACCACGCGCGGACGCGCCAGCGCCGCTTCGCGCGCACGGATGAATTCCATCCGCGCCTCGATGCCCGCGCGCACGTCGTCCGGCAACGCGAAACGCAACAGGCGCGCCCCGATCGCCTTGGCAACCATCGCGGGCGAAAACTCGTAATGCGCCGGCAGCAGCCAGTTGCCCTGCGGCACCGACCACTCGCCGCCGTCCTTGTCGTCGAACTTGCCCACCACCCGAGGAATCTTCTTGCCGCTGCCGATCCAGCTGAAGAGTTCCTCCTTCAGCTGGTACTCCAGCACCTGGCGCTTTTCCTCCACGACCAGGATCTCGTCCAGCCCTTCCGCGAAACGCTGCGTGCCCGTGGACTCCAGCGGCCACACCATGCCCACCTTGAACAGCCGCACCCCGATGCGCCGGCACACCTCTTCGGACAGCCCCAGGTCCGACAGCGCCTGGCGCGTGTCCAGATAGGCCTTGCCCGAGGTCATGATGCCAAAGCGCGCCGCCTGCTGCGGCACCTCCCAGAGCTCCCGGTTCAATCCGTTGGCGCGCGCATAGGCCAGCGCCGCGTACAGCTTGTAGTCCAAGAGCCGCGCTTCCTGCTGCAACGGCGTGTCAGGCAACCGGATGTTCAGGCCGTCCGGCGGCAGCTGGAAATCCTCGGGCAGCACGATGCGCACCCGGTGCGGATCCACGTCCACCGACGCCGATACCTCCACGATGTCGGTGATGCACTTCATGCCGACCCACACCCCCGCGTACCGGCTCATCGCCCAGCCGTGCAGGCCGTAGTCCAGCACCTCCTGCACGCTGGACGGGAACAGCACCGGGATCATGCAGGCCTTCAGGATGTGGTCGCTCTGATGCGGCAGGGTCGACGACTTGGCGGGGTGGTCATCGCCCGCCACCACCAGCACGCCGCCGTGGCGCGCCGTGCCCGCCGCGTTGGCATGCTTGAAGACGTCGCCGCAGCGGTCCACCCCCGGCCCCTTGCCGTACCACATGCCGAACACGCCGTCGTACTTGGCGCCGGGAAAGAGGTTCACCTGCTGCGTGCCCCACACCGCCGTCGCGGCCAGGTCTTCATTGATGCCCGGCTGGAACTCGACGTGGTGCGCCTTCAGATGCGCGGCGGCCTTCCACATGTTCTGGTCGACGCCGCCCAGCGGCGAGCCCCGGTACCCCGACACGAATCCCGCCGTGTTCAACCCTGCCTGCGCATCGCGAACGCGCTGCATCATGGGCAGCCGCACCAGCGCGTGGATGCCGCTCATCCAGGCGCGGCCGGATTGCAGGGTGTATTTGTCGTCGAGCTGAACGGATTCGAGCGCCGCGCGGACGGCGGGCGTTAGGGGGGCATTCATGTCTACTCCAACATCGGATGCCCCAACAAGCGGCGCGCAGCTCCACAGAACGCACGCGGGCCAGCAAGGGCCGTGAAAGTGAAGTCCTGATGCGTTCACGCCTTCTGCGGGCCGAATCGCGCTTGCCGCGCCGGCTGACCAAAAAATAGGGCCAGCTGACGCTAGTCCTTTCGGTTGTACCCCCTGGCCCACGGGCGGGCAATAGGGCGATGCGATAATTGCCGCCATGGACTTCGCCCCTCGCATCGTCGCCTGGCAGCGCCAGCACGGCCGCCACGATCTCCCCTGGCAGAACACCCGGGATCACTACCGGATCTGGCTATCCGAAATCATGCTGCAGCAGACACAGGTAGCCACCGTCATCCCCTACTACGAGCGCTTTCTGCAACGCTTTCCGGACGTCGCGGCGCTGGCCGCCGCGTCGCAGGAAGACGTGATGCCGTACTGGGCAGGCCTCGGCTATTACGCCCGCGCCCGCAACCTGCACCGCTGCGCCCAGGAAATCGTGCGCGACTGGGACGGCCGCTTTCCGCCCACCGCCGAGGCCATCGCCACCCTGCCCGGCATCGGCCGGTCCACGGCCGCGGCCATTGCCGCGTTTTCGAACGGCGAACGTTCGCCCATCATGGACGGCAACGTCAAGCGCGTGTTCACCCGTCACTTCGGCATAGCGGGCGACCCGGCCAAGCGCGAGGTCGAGCAGCGTCTCTGGGCGCTGGCGCATGCGCAGGTGGACGCCGCGCCGGGACTCGACATGGCAGCGTACACGCAGGGGCTGATGGACTTGGGCGCCACGCTCTGCACACGCGGCAAGCCCGCCTGCGACAGATGCCCCGTCGCGGACACTTGCGTCGCGCGCCGCGAAGGCCGCCAGGCCGAGTTGCCCACGCCCAAAGTGCGCAAGGCCATCCCCGAGCGCGAGACCTGTATGTTGGTGCTGCGGCACCAGGGCGCTTTCCTGCTGCAGCAGCGCCCCGAACCGGGCATCTGGGGCGGGCTGTGGAGCCTGCCCGAATTCGACGCGGCAGGCGATCCCGACAGCGCATCACGCGCGTTGGGGCTGGAGCCGGAGCAGCGCTTCGAACTTGCCGCTTTCGCCCACACGTTCACGCACTACCGGCTGCACATCCGTCCGTGGCTCGTGCCCGTGCGCGCGGTCACCCTGTGCGAGTCGGCGCTGCCGCAGCGCTGGGTGCCGGCGGACAAGCTGGGGACGATGGCGCTGCCCGCGCCGGTCAAGAAGCTGCTGCAAGGGCTGGTGGATGCGGGGATGCAGGACAGCCTGTTTGGCGAGGAAAACGCGGCGTAGCGATCGGGCGGGTTGGCCGGTGCGGGCTTGAGCGGTGTCAGACCCCCGCCCCGCTCAGCAGCATCACCAGCTTCAGATCCGGGTGCGTCGCCAGGCGGAAGGTGATCTGCTGATACGCCAGTTTGCCGCGGCGCGGGTGCTGGAATTCGCGCAGGCCGCCTTCGCGTTCGACCACCGCGTGGCGGGTCCACCAGTGTGAGAAGACCACGCTCTGGCGGCTCAGGCTGTCCAGCAGCGCCAGCACGGCCGGCTCGTCCAGGTGCGCGCCCGCATCGGCGCGGAACTCGGCCACCACGCGGCGGGCGCGCTGGTCCCAGTCCACCACCAGCTCGCGCGCGGCGGGGTCCAGGAAGATGTATCGCAGCAGGTTCGGGGCGGGGTCGCGTTCGGGCCAGTGGTCGAACAGGTCGACCAGCGGCGCATTGCACGCCAGCACGTTCCAGGCGCGGTCCAGCACATACGCCGGCGCATTGATCGCGTTCACGCATTCCTGCAGCGGGCCCGGCGCGCCGCCGGCGTCGTCGCGGGCGTGCTGCGGGTCGGCGCAATCGGCCAGGTCGAAGAGGTAGGCGCGTTCCGCCCGCGCCAGTTGCAGCACGCCCGCGATGCGCGACCACACCGACGGCGACACCGACACCTCGCGCCCCTGCTCGATCCACGTGTACCAGGTGACGCTGATGCCGCAAAGCTGCGCCACCTCTTCGCGCCGCAACCCCGGCGTTCGCCGCCGGGATCCCTCGGGCAGGCCCGCCATCTGCGGCGTGATGCGCGACCGCGCGCTGCGCACGAACTCGCCCAGCGCGTGGCGGCGCAGATGAGAGCCTTCGTGGCCGGGCGTGACGGGCTGGGGGGAAGTATTCATACCAGGATGAGCAATGGGCTTGTACGTGTATACGGGCCCGCCTATCTTAGCGCCTGCACCCTTTCGCAATCCCGAATGGATTCCCGGCAACAACCCGCGCCGCGTTCCCGACACAAGGACCCCTCATGACCGCCAGCACCCACGACGCCGCCGTCGACCGCCAATTCAGCCCCCGCGCCGCCGCCTACCTGACCAGCGCCGTGCACGCGCAAGGCGAAGACCTGGTTCAGATGGCCGCCCTTGCCGGCCAGCACCCCGCCGCGCGCGTCTTGGATCTGGGCTGTGGCGGCGGCCACGTGAGCTTTCACGTGGCCCCGCAAGTGGCGCAGGTGACCGCCTACGACCTGTCGCAGCAGATGCTGGATGTCGTCGCCGCCGAAGCCGCCAAGCGTGGCCTTGCAAATCTGATCACCCGGCAAGGCAAGGCCGAGTACCTGCCCTTTGGCGACGGCGAATTCGACCTGGTGATGTCGCGCTATTCCACCCACCACTGGCAGGACGCCGGGCGCGGCCTGCGCGAGGCCTTCCGCGTGCTCAAGCCGGGCGGCGTGGCCGTGTTCGCCGACGTGGTGTCGCCGGGCGAGCCGCTGCTGGACACCTGGCTGCAAACCATCGAGGTGCTGCGCGACACCTCGCACGTGCGCGACTACTCGGTGGCCGAATGGACCCGCATGCTTACCGAGGCCGGCTTCACGCTGCAGGAACTGGCGCCGCGCCGCCTGCCGCTGGAATTCCAGTCGTGGGTCACGCGCATGCGCACGCCCGACACGCTGGTGGCCGCGCTGCGCCACATGTTCGGCATCGCGCCGGACGTCGTGCGCGCGCACTTCGACGTGCGCGACGATGCCTCGTTCACCAGCGACACGGCGACCATCGTCGTGCGCAAGCCGGGCTGAACGGCAAGCCTGAGTCGGCCCGCAGGCGCCGTCAGCCCGCCGACGCGCGATGCATCGCGGACAAGGCGCCCGCGACACCCTGGCCGCGCAGCAACTGCGCAGCCGCGCCTACCGCCCGCACGAATCGCGGTTCCTGTCCCAGGCCTCCGAACACCGGTTCAAAGCCCGTCATCACGCCCGCCCAGGCCAACATCGCCGCCGGTCCCTCGCCCGCCTGCCGCGCCGCCTGCTCGGCCACCTCACGCCGCTGTGCGAGCGCTTGGGCCATCGGATCCTGGATCTCGTAGACGCGCCCCGCCTCATCCGCCCCGCGCAGGAAATGCAACCATCCCGCCACGGCCAGCGCCAACCCGGGGATCGGCGCATCCGCCGCCAGCCGGTCGCGCACGGTGCCGAGCAGCCGCTGCGGCAATTTCTGCGAACCGTCCATCGCGATCTGCCGCGTCTGGTGCCTGAGCGCAGGATTGGCAAACCGATGCAGCAACCCTTCCCCGTACGCAGCCAGATCCAGCCCCGGCAGCGGCGGCAGCGTCGGTTCGATCTCCTGGCCCATCAGCGCGCGTAGATGCCGCCGCATGCCCGGCTGCGCCATCGCCTCGTCCACCGTGGCCCACCCCGCCATCACCGACAGATACGCCAGCGCCGAATGCGCACCGTTGACCATGCGCAGCTTCAGCGTTTCGAACGGCGCCGCGTCCGCCACGAAGCGCGCGCCGCCCGCGGTCCAGTCGGGCCGGCCCGCCGCAAACCGGTCTTCGACGACCCATTCCAGATAGGGCTCGGCCACCACCGGCCAAGCGTCTCGCACGCCCAGCGCCGTAGCGATTGCCTGGCGGTCCGCGTCCGTCGTGCGCGGCACGATGCGGTCGACCATCGAGCACGGAAACGTGCACGCCGATGCGATCCATTCGGCTAACCCGGCGTCCACGCGTGCCGCGAACGTGAGCACCAGCGCGCGCAGCAGGTGGCCATTGGCGGGCAGGTTGTCCAGCGACATCACCGTGACCGGCGCCAGGCCCGCCGCGCGGCGCAACTGCAGGCCGTGCACGAGAAACCCGATTACGCCCCGCGGCGTCGCGGGGTGCGCAAGGTCGTGCACGATGTCGGGATGGTCCGAATTCAGGCGGCCGCTGGCCGGATCGTGGCAATAGCCCTTCTCGGTAACCGTGATGCTGACGATGCGCGTGCCGGGCGCCGCAATGCGGTCCAGCACGGCTTGCGGATCCTCGGGCGCGACCAGCGTCTCGCGCAGGCAGCCGATCACGCCAAGGCGTTGCCGGGGCGCGCCGCTGGCGTCGGCATCGCGCAGCGCCAGCGCATAAAGGCCGTCCTGCGGCGCCAATGCGTCGCGCGTATCGGTCTGGCGCAACGACACGCCGCAGATGCCCCAATCCGCACTCGCCCCCGCGCGCAGCGCGGCGTCGTTCACTGCGGCCAGATGCGCCCGCGCGAAGGCGCCCAGGCCCAGATGCACGATGCCGATGCCCAGCGCGGCCCGGTCAAAACCAGGACGCGCCACGTGCCCGGGCAAGGCGTCCAGCGTCCCCGCGTTCAGCCGGGCGCCTTCGCCTACCAGTTCCATAGCGTGCCGTCGTGCTGCAACCGGTTCACGGGCAGGTATGCGCGCTGATAGGGGTACCGCGCCGCCAGCTTCTCGTCGATGTCGACGCCGTGGCCCGGGGCCTCGCCCGGATACAGCATGCCCTGCTCGAACGTGTAGGCGTGCGGGAAGACGGCATCCGTTTCGTCGGTATGGCGCATGTACTCCTGGATGCCGAAATTCGGCACCCACAGGTCAAAGTGCAGCGCCGCGCCCATGCACACCGGCGACAGGTCCGTGGCGCCGTGGCAGCCGGTGCGCACCTGGTAGAGCGAGGCCATGTCGGCAATACGGCGCAGATGCGTGATGCCGCCCGCGTGAACGACCGTGGTGCGGATGTAGTCGATAAGCTGGTTCTGCACCAGATCCTTGCAGTCCCAGATCGTGTTGAAGACTTCGCCCACCGCCAGCGGCGTGGTGGTGTGCTGACGGATCAGCCGGAACGCCTCCTGGTTCTCGGCGGGCGTGGCGTCCTCCATCCAGAAGAGGTTGTAGGGTTCCAGCGACTTGCCCAGGCGCGCGGCCTCGATGGGGGTCAGCCGGTGATGCACGTCGTGCAGCAGATGGTGCTCGAAACCCAGCTTCTCGCGGACGCGTTCGAACAGCTGCGGCGCGTGGCGCAGATACTTTTCGGTGGACCAGTCATGCTCGCTGGGCAGGTCCGCGTCGGCGGGCTCGTAGAACAACGTGCCCCGGCCCACGCCGTACACCTTCTCCAACCCCGGCACGCCGCTTTGCGCGCGGATGGCGCGATAACCCATGTCGGCGTAGCGCAGCACTTCGTCCACGGTGTGCTCGATGTCCGACCCGTTGGCGTGGCCGTAGACCATCACGCCGCTGCGGCTCTTGCCGCCCAGAAGCTGATACAGCGGCATGCCGGCAGCCTTGGCCTTCAGGTCCCACAGCGCCGTGTCCACGCCCGCGATGGCGGTCATGGTGACCGGCCCGCGCCGCCAATATGCGCCCTTGTACAGGTACTGCCAGATGTCCTCGATCTGATGCGCGTCGCGCCCGATCAGGCACGGGATGACATGCTCGGTCAGGTAGGCCGCCACCGCCAGCTCGCGCCCGTTCAGCGTCGCGTCGCCGATGCCGGTCAGGCCCTGGTCGGTTTCGATCTTCAGGGTCACGAAGTTGCGGCCCGGACAACAGACAATCACGCGTGCATTCGTAATCTTCATCTTGGCTTCCGGCTACAGGAGAGAGGGACGGCCGCGCGAGGCGGCCGCGGGGTCAGAACGTCACCATCACTTTCATCGCCTGGTTGCGATCGCCCGCCAGCGCGAAGGCGTCGTGCACGCGCGCAACCGGCACGGCCGCCGTCAGCAGCGGCGACACATCGATCAGGCCGCGCGCCAGGCAATCCACGGCCATCGCGTATTCGTCCACGAAACGGAAGCTGCCGACGCACGTCAGGCTCTTGACCATGATCTGGTTGAAGGGGCACGCCTCGCTGCTGCCGGACAGCGTGCCCACCGTGACGACAACGCCGCGCGGACGCGCGGCGCGCAGGCAGCTTGCCAGCCCCGCATAGCTACCCGACGCCTCGAAGCACACGTCCACCGATCCCTTGCCTGCCGCCAGCGCGTCCAGCGCGCCCGGGTCCGTGGCCGCGTTGATGGTTTGCGACGCGCCCACGCGCGCGCACGCCGCCAGCGTCTGGTCCACGATGTCCACCACGATGACCCGGCTGGCGCCTGCCAGCCGCGCCGCCATCAGAATCAGCGCGCCGATGGGGCCCGCGCCCACCACCATCGCCGTCTTGCCCAGCAGCGATCCCGCGCTGCGCACCGCGTGCAACGCCACCGCCAGCGGCTCGCCAAAAGCGGCCAGTTCGAAGGACAGCGAATCCGGCACCGGCACGCATTGCCCCTCTTGCACCACCACCTCTTCGCGCATCGCGCCCTGCATGTGCGGATAGCGGCTGGCGCTGCCGAAGAAATGCACGGCCTCGCAATGATTGGAATCGCCCTGCCGGCAATAGCGGCACACGCCGCACGTGCGCGCCGGATCCAGGGCGACGCGGTCGCCGGGCTTGACGGCCGTCACGTCCGCACCCACCTCCAGCACCTGCCCGGACGCCTCGTGCCCCGGCGTCAGCGGTTCGCGGATGACAAAATCCCCCACCCGGCCGTGCCGGAAGTAATGCAGGTCCGACCCGCAGATGCCGACGGCCTTGACGCCGACACGCACCTGCGACGGCTCCAAGGGCTGCGGGTCCGAGGTGTCCAGGCGCAGGTCTTGCGCCCCGTGGATCGTGCAATTGAGCATCAGCGCCACCCTTGTGCAAATTCGCCGATCACCCGTTCCAGGTGATCGTGCATCGCCTCGCGCGCCTGCCGTGCGTCGCGGGCCACCAGCGCGCCGAAGATGCGCTGGTGATCGGCCTGCGACGCCTGGCGCAACGCCTGCGTATGGAAATGCTGTTCCATCTTTTCCCAGACCGGGCCCCGAGCCTGGTCCCACATCGACGTCACCGTCGCCAGCAGCACGCTGTTGCCCGTGGATTGGGCGATGCACAGGTGAAAGCGGCGGTCGGCCTCGGCGTTGGCGTCCTTGTCCGTCATCCGGTCGCGCATGGCCGTCAGCGCCTCGAAGATGCGGTCCAGGTCCCCGTCGGTGCGGGTGGTGGCCGCCAGCGCGGCGATCTCGGATTCGATCAGGCAGCGCGCGCGCAGCAGCTCGAAGGGGCCGGCGCCCGCCTCCGGCATCGTGGGCGTCCGGCTCGCATCCGGCTCGCAGACGTAGATGCCCGAACCGCCCCGCACCTCCACCACGCCCTGCAGTTCCAACGCAATGATGGCCTCGCGCACGGACGTGCGGCTGACGTCAAAGCGCTCGGCCAGCGCGCGTTCAGCCGGCAGCCGCTGGCCGGCGGCAAATTCGCCCTGCGCCACCAGCGCATGGATCTGCGCGGCCAGCCGCAGGTAACCGCGGTCGGGCGCGGCGCGGCTGGGGGCAACCTCGGGTTTGGCTAGCGAGGGCAACGTGATGGCGTCCTGAATTGGTCTGACCAAATCGTATTTGGTCCACCAATTTTCGCCATCGTGGTTTTCCACTACGCGCGGCGCGGCAGACCTCTCGACAGTCCCCGTGCCACCCCTGTATAGATACGGATCGACCGACAGCCAAGGAATAAGCGCCATGCCCAGCCCGACCGACCAGCCCTTGCCCGCCGACCTGGCGGACCTGACCGTCATCGAGGCGGCAACCCGCATCCGCGAGGGCCGCCTCACCAGCGTTGCGCTGACCGAGGCCTGCCTGGACCGCATCGACGCCCGCCAGGACCTGAACGCATTCATCACCGTCGACCGCGACGGCGCCCTGGCGCAGGCGCGCGCCTACGATGCGGCGCCCGGCAACGGCCCGCTGGGCGGCGTGCCCATCGCCATCAAGGACAACATCCACGTCGCCGGGCTGCCGAACACGGCCGGCACGCCCGCGCTCAAGGACTTCCGTCCCGCCGAGGACGCGCCCATCGTGCAGCGGCTGCGCGAAGCCGGCGCCGTCATCCTGGGCAAGACCAACATGCATGAACTGGCGTTCGGGGTGTCCGGCTACAACACCGCCTTTCCGGGACCGGACGGCGATGGCACGCGCAACGCCTATGACCCGCGCCTGATCGCCGGCGGCTCGTCGTCGGGCAGCGGCGCGGCGGTGGGCGCGCGGCTGGCGCCCGCCGCGCTGGGCACCGATACCGGCGCCTCGGTGCGCCTGCCCGCCTCGGTGAATGGATCGGTAGGCTTTCGCCCGACGGTGGGCCGCTACGACGGCGCGGGCATCACACCGATCTCGCATACGCGCGACACGGCAGGCCCCATCGCCAACAGCATGGCAGACATCGTGCTGCTGGATTCGATCCTGACGGGACAGACCGAGCCGCTGGCGCCATTGCCGCCGGCCAGCATCCGCCTGGGCGTGGCCGCCTATTTCTGGGCCGACCTTGATCCCGAGGTGCAGGCGGTTTCCGAAGCCGCCTTGAACACGCTGCGCGCGGCCGGTGTAACGCTTGTGGACCTGGACATGCCCGATCTACCGGCCGCCAACGCGGCAGTCGGCATGCCCCTATGCCTGTTCGAACAGAAGCCCGACCTGACGGCCTATCTGGCGCGGTATCACGTGGGCGTGAGCTTTGACGAGGTGGTCGCGCAGATTTCCAGCCCGGACGTGAAAGGCATCTTCGACAACCTGATCGTGCCGGGCGTGCTGCCCACGCCGGACGGCCAGGTCCTGCCGCTGCAACCGCTGTACGAACATGCCATCGCAAGCGGCCGCCGAGAACTCATCGACGTCTACCGCCGCGCGTTCAAGGAACACGCGCTGGACGGCCTGCTGTTTCCGACCGTTCCCGTTCCGCCGCCCGCGGCTACGCCCGAGGCCAGCAGCTTCGAGACCTTCGCGCGCCTGGCGCGCAACGTGGACCCGGGCAGCAACGCAGGCCTGCCGGGCCTGAGCGTGCCGGCCGGGTTGTCGAATCAAGGTCTGCCGGTGGGACTGGAGATCGATGGCCTGCCGGGCGAGGACCGCAAAGTGCTCGCGATCGGCGTGGCCGTCGAAAAGATTCTGGGGCGCATCGCGGCGCCCCAGGTCCTGCCTTAGCCCCAGCCTGCTCCCGCCTCGGCCGCAGCGGTTGACCGGCGCGTCAGCCCAGGTTGGGCGCCAGCGTGCGCTTCAGGTCTTCGATGCTGCGGCCGCTGCGGCGGGCGTAGTCCTCGAGCTGGTCTTCGCCGATGACGCCCACGTTGAAGTACTGCGACTGCGGGTGGCTGAAGTAAAAGCCCGACACGCTGGAAGCCGGATACATCGCATAGCTGTCCGTCAGCATCATGCCGATGTCCTCGCCGTCCAGCACGCGGAACATATCCGTCTTGACCACGTGTTCCGGGCAGGCCGGGTAGCCCGGTGCGGGACGGATGCCCACGTACTTCTCGGCAATCATGTCCTCGTTGGACAGGGACTCGTCGGGCGCGTAGCCCCACAGGTCCTGGCGCACGCGCGCGTGCAGGCATTCGGCAAAGGCTTCGGCCAGGCGGTCGGCCAGCGACTTGAGCATGATGCTGGAATAGTCGTCCAGCGCCTTTTCGAATTCGGCTTCCTTCTTCTCGATGCCCAGGCCGGCCGTGACGGCGAACATGCCGATGTAGTCGAGCTTGCCGCTGGACTTGGGCGCAATGAAGTCCGACAGCGACTTGTTGCTGACCCCTTCGCGCTTGGCGCCCTGCTGGCGCAGGTTGCGGTACGTGAACAGCACCTCGCTGCGGGTCTCGTCCTTGTAGACCTCGATGTCTTCGTCGTTGACGCTATTGGCCGGGTAGAAGCCCACGACGCCATTGGCGGTCAGCCAGCGGCCCTCGACGATGCGCTTCATCATGGCCTGGCCGTCGGCAAAGACCTTGCGCGCCTGCTCGCCCACCACTTTGTCCTGCAGGATGGCCGGGTACGGGCCGAACAGGCTCCAGGTCTGAAAGAACGGACCCCAGTCCACGTACTTCGCGATTTCCGCCAGGTCATAGCTCTTGAAGGTGCGCCGGCCGATGAACTTGGGGCGCGGCGGCGTGTAGCTGTCCCAGTCGATCGCCGGCCGCGAGGCGCGCGCCTCGGCCAGCGGCAGGATGGGCGTCGCCTTGCGGTTGGCATGGCGGCGGCGCACGTCTTCGTATTCCTCGGCCAGTTCCGCCAGATAGGCTTCCGACTGGTCGGACATCAGGTTGGTGGCCACGCCCACGGAACGGCTGGCGTCGGGCACGTAGATGACCGGGCCTTCGTAATTGGGCGCGATCTTGACGGCGGTGTGCACGCGGCTGGTGGTCGCCCCGCCGATCATCAGCGGAACCTTGCGGCTGCGGAAGTACTCGTCGCGCTGCATCTCCGAGGCCACGTACGCCATCTCTTCGAGGCTGGGCGTGATCAGGCCGGACAGGCCGACGATGTCGGCGTTCTCTTCCTTGGCTTTTTCAAGGATCTGCGCGCAGGGCACCATCACGCCCATGTTCACGACCTCGAAGTTGTTGCACTGCAGGACCACCGACACGATGTTCTTGCCGATGTCGTGCACGTCGCCCTTCACGGTGGCGATGACGATCTTGCCCTTGGCGCGCACGTCGCCGCCCGCGGCGGCGATCTGGCGCTTTTCTTCCTCGATGAACGGAATCAGGTGCGCCACGGCCTGCTTCATCACGCGCGCGGATTTCACGACCTGCGGCAGGAACATCTTGCCTTCGCCGAACAGGTCGCCGACGACATTCATGCCGTCCATCAGCGGGCCTTCGATCACTTCGATGGGGCGGCCGCCGCGCGCGGCGATCTTCTGGCGCACCTCTTCGGTGTCTTCCACGATGAAGGCGGTGATGCCGTGCACCAGCGCGTGCGACAGGCGCTGCTCGACCTCGGCATTGCGCCAGGCCAGGTCTTCTTCCTTCTTGGCGCCCGACCCCTTCACGGTGTCGGCAAACTGCACCAGGCGCTCGGTGGGCGTGCGCTCGTCGGCGGGATCCGTCTTGCCGACCGGCTCGGCGCGGTCCAACACCACGTCTTCGACCAGATCGCGCAGCGTGGCGTCCAGATCGGCGTACACGCCCAGCTGGCCGGCGTTGACGATGCCCATCGTCATGCCTTCCTTGACCGCGTAGTACAGGAAAACGGTGTGGATGGCCTCGCGCATCGGCTCGTTGCCGCGGAACGAGAAGCTGACGTTGGACACGCCGCCCGAGATGCGGGCATGCGGCAGGTTCTCGCGGATCCAGCGCGTGCCTTCGATGAAGTCCACGGCGTAGTGGTTGTGCTCGTCGATGCCGGTGGCGACCGCGAAAACGTTCGGGTCAAAGATGATGTCTTCCGGCGGAAAGCCTTCTTCCTCAACCAGGATCTTGTAGGCGCGCCCGCAGATTTCCTTGCGGCGCTCCAGCGTGTCGGCCTGGCCAAGTTCATCGAACGCCATCACCACCACCGCGGCGCCGTAGCGGCGGCACAGTCGCGCGTGGTGGCGGAAGGGCTCCAGCCCTTCCTTCATGGAGATCGAGTTCACCACGGCCTTGCCCTGCACGCACTTCAGGCCGGTCTCGATGACTTCCCACTTCGAGCTGTCGATCATGACCGGCACGCGCGCGATGTCGGGCTCGGAGGCGATCAGGTTCAGGAAGCGGTGCATGCAGGCCACCGAATCCAGCATGGCCTCGTCCATGTTGATGTCGATGATCTGCGCGCCGTTCTCGACCTGCTGGCGGGCCACGGCCAGCGCCTCGTCGTATTTTTCTTCGCGGATCAGGCGGGCAAACATCTTGCTGCCCGTCACGTTGGTGCGTTCGCCCACGTTGACGAACAGCGTGTCCTCGTCGATGTTCAAGGGTTCCAGGCCCGACAGCCGGGTCTTGACCGCAATCTCGGGCACGACGCGCGGCGTCAGCGTCGTGACCTTGTCGGCGATCGCGCGGATGTGATCCGGCGTGGTGCCGCAGCAGCCGCCCGACATGTTCACCAGCCCCGCGCGCGCAAATTCCTCAAGCAGCGCCGAGGTGTCGGCCGGGGTCTCGTCAAAGCCGGTCTCGGCCATGGGGTTGGGCAGGCCGGCGTTGGGATACACGCAGACGTAGGTGTCGCAGATCTTGGACAGTTCGGCCACGTAGGGGCGCATCAGCGCCGCGCCCAGCGCGCAGTTCAGGCCGATGGTGACGGGGCGCGCGTGGCGCACCGAGTTCCAGAAGGCCTCGACCGTCTGGCCCGACAGGATGCGGCCGGACGCATCGGTCACCGTGCCGGAGATCATCACCGGCAGGCGGATGCCGCGTTCCTCGAAGACTTCCTCGGTGGCGAAGATGGCCGCCTTGGCGTTCAGCGTGTCGAAAATGGTTTCGATCAGGACGATGTCGATGCCGCCGTCGAGCAGGCCATTGAGCTGCTCGATGTACGCGACGCGCAGCTCGTCGAACGTGACGTTACGCGCGCCCGGGTCGTTCACGTCCGGCGAGATGGATGCCGTCTTGGGCTGCGGGCCCAGCGCGCCGGCCACGAAGCGCGGCTTGTCGGGCGTGCTGTACGCGTCACAGGCCTCGCGCGCCAGCTGCGCCGACACCAGGTTCAGCTCGTAAGCCACTTCCGGCAGGTCGTAATCGCCTTGCGCGATCGTGGTGGCGCCGAAGGTGTTGGTCTCGATGACGTCGGCGCCCGCTTCCAGGTACTGGCGGTGGATTTCCGAGATGACGTCGGGCCGCACCAGCGACAACAGCTCGTTGTTGCCCTTGACGTCCTTGCCGTGATCGGCAAAGCGCTCGCCGCGAAAATCCGCTTCGCCCAGCTTGTAGCGCTGGATCATGGTGCCCATGGCGCCGTCCAGGATCAGGATGCGCTTGCCCAGCAGGCGGGCAAAGTCGCCGCCGCGGGTATAGGCTTCGGGAGGGTACGGCAGGCGGGGATACGACACGATCAGGTCCAAATTGAGTTGGCCACGGCAGCGCGGTTGTGGCTAAAAAGCGAAAAACGCTGAAAAAACAAGCCCTGATCGTAACAAAATGGGCCTTCCCGCGCCTCGCGGTGATACAGTTTCGGCCCCGAACCGGTGCTTTCGGCGCAACAGGCTGGGCAAGGACGCAACACTTGCCCGCCGCGTGCGAAAGGTAAACGGGAAACAGGAAGACGCCGCCAACGGGCGCCGCGCCGCCCACAAGGCCGCCGCAGCTGCCCAGCAAGTCCAGCCTGTGCTGCCCCCGCAACGGTCCCCATGCGCGCATCCCCGCCCATGGCAGCCCGATACCGGCCTGTTCGCTCGCCAGGATGCCTGTTCCCCGCCCCGCGGCCTTTCGGCCCGCCCGGCGCGCGGGCATTCTCCCCATCGTGAATGGCCTGCGGGGTCGCGGGTCGCTTCGAGGTTATGTAGATGAAAGCCCGCTCCATCCGGCGCTACGCCGGCGCCTTGCTCTGTACCGCTCCGGCCATTGCCGCCGCCCAGCAGACCGTTCCCCCCGCCCCCGAACTGGACAGCATCACCGTCACCGCGCAACGCGTGCCCACCGACGGCCGCACGCTGCCGGTGTCGATCTCGGTCATCACCGCCGAGGACATCGCGGCCAGCAGCGCCCGCACCATGCAGGACCTGCTGTCCACGCAGTCCGGCATCAACCTGATCAACACCACCAGCTCCAGCGACAACGCCATCGTGGACCTGCGCGGCTTCGGCATCACCGGCGCAAGCAATACGCTGATCCTGATCGACGGCGTCAAGCAGAACACCAACGACCTGTCGGCGCCCAGCCTGGGCGTGGTGCCGCTGGACCAGGTCGACCGCATCGAAATCGTGCGCGGCAGCGGCTCCGTGCAATACGGCGGCGGCACCACCGGCGGCGTGATCAACATCATCACCAAGTCCGATTTCACGAAGGAACCGGTGTCCGCCCGCGCCACCGCCACCTTCGGCAGCTACGGCCTGCGCCAGTACGACGCCGCCGTCTCGATGAACAACGAGAAGGTGGGCGTGGACGCCTACATGCAGTCGCTGCACAGCGACGGCTACCGCGACCACAGCGGCGAGCGCCGCGAGGGCGGCGGCGGCGGCATCACGTTCCGCCACGACGACGGCTCGATCCGCCTGTACGGCCGCACCACCACGCAGAAGCTGGAACTGCCCGGCCCGCGCACGATCAACCCGTTCACTGGCGTGAACGAATTCCAGGACGATCCGCGCGGCGCCAAGAACGACGTCGACTACGTCAAGACCACCACCACCACGTTCGGCCTGCAGCTTGAACAGGCCATCGGCGCCGGCGTGCTGTATTCGGACCTGTCGACCCGCGAAAAGAAGCTCAGCGGCGTGACCTATGACGGTTTCGGCGACACGCTGCGCGACCAGAAGCTCGAAGAGAACATCGCCAGCGTGCGCTACCGCCTGCCGATCAACGGCGGCCACAGCGTCGTCTTCGGCGCGGACGCGCAGGAAGCCAAGACCACCGCCGACCAGAACGCCTACTACGACTTCGAGCCCTCGAAGTGGCAATCGCGCCAGCACCAGTACGGCCTCTTTGCCGAAGGCCAGATCCGCGCCACCGACAGCACCTACATCACGGCGGGCGTGCGCCGCCAGTACGCGTCCGACGATCTGGAAGTGATTTCGGGTTCCGGCACGGCGTCTGATCGCAGCAACCACCTGACTGCCTGGCAGCTCGGCGTGCGCCAGGATCTGGCCAGCGGCTTCGGCGTGTACGGCAAGATCGGCCGCAGCTTCCGCCTGCCGAACGCCGACGAACTGCTGTCGGTCCAGTCGCCGCTGGCGCCGCAGACCTCCACCGACAAGGAAATCGGCATCACGTGGCAGTCGGCATCCAGCAGCGCGCGCCTGTCGTACTTCCGCTACGACCTGACCAACGAGATCCAGTACAACCCGCTGGCCGATGGTCTGTGGGGCCCGGGCACCGGCGCCAACACCAACCTGGATCCGACCCGCCGCCAAGGCGTCGAGCTGGAAGGCCACACCGCCCTGTCCAGCAGCGTGAGCCTGGACGCCAACGTGACGTGGATGCAGGCGCAGTTCCGCTCCGGCACCTACGCGGGCGTGGACCTGGCCGGCAAGACCGTGCCGCTCGCCCCGAAGTGGCTGGCCAACGCCGCCGTCACCTGGCGCCCCACCGACGCATTCCTGTGGAACGTGTCGGCGCAATACGTGGGCAAGTCGCGCATGGACAACGACCAGGCCAACCAGTTCGACAAGCAGCTGGATGCGTACGTGCTCTTTAATACCAAGCTCGCGTACAAGTTCACCCGCAACATCGAAGGCGCCGTGGGCATGAACAACATCTTCGACCGCCAGTACGCCACGTACGGCATCCGCGGCGGCAACGCCTCGTTCGAAATGCTGGGTCCCGTCGCCAACTACAGCCTGTACCCCGCTCCCGGCCGCAACTTCTACGCGTCGCTCACGCTACGCTACTGATTGCCGCCTCACGGGACAGGGCCTGCCGGCATGCGCCTTTCCGCCAGGCGCAGGTCCCGCGCAGGCCCTGTCCCGCGTTTACGCCCACCCGACGGAGCCGCCGCATGACCTCGACCCGCGTCCTGACGACCGCCGGACTGGCGCAGAAGCTGATACAGAAACTTGCGCCGAAGCGGGGTGCGAAGCCGGCCTGGATGTTGGCGCTGGCGTTGGCGCCAACGTTGGCGCTGTCTACGCTGCCGGCCCTCGGCGCGCAATCCATCCAGGTGCAGGACGACCGCGGCCGCGCCGTTGCGCTGCAGGCGCCCGCCCGGCGCGCCGTCACGCTGGCGCCCCATGCCACCGAACTCGTCTACGCCGCGGGCGCGGGCGGGTTCATCGTTGGCACGGTGCTGGGCAGTGACTACCCGCCCGCAGCCCGGGCGCTGCCCATCATCGGCGACGGCACGCAGCCCGATGCCGAGCGCGTGGCCGCCGCCCGTCCTGACCTTCTGATCGCCTGGCAACCGTCTGCCGCCGAACCGCTGGCGCGCGTGATGGACAAGCTGGGCGTGCCCGTGTTCTACAGCGATCCGCTGACGCTGGACGCCATCCCCGGCGCGGTCGAGCGCATGGGCAAGCTGTTCGGCACCGAACCCGTGGCGAACGCCGCCGCCGCGGACATGCGCGCGCGGCTGGCGGCCCTGCAGGCCCGCTATGCCGGCCGGCGCCCGGTGCGGGTCTTCGTGCAGGCCGGCCTGGACCCGATCTACACCCTGAACAACGCCAGCATCGTCAGCGATGCGCTGCGGCTGTGCGGCGGTGTCAACGTCTTCGGCCAGGCGCCCATCGTGGCGCCGCAGGTCACGCTGGAAGGCGTGCTGGCGGCCCGGCCCGAGGCCGTGCTG
Source organism: Achromobacter sp. GbtcB20 (assembly GCF_019091095.1). NCBI lineage: Bacteria > Pseudomonadati > Pseudomonadota > Betaproteobacteria > Burkholderiales > Alcaligenaceae > Achromobacter > Achromobacter sp. GbtcB20. The sequence goes on from NZ_JAGXJZ010000035.1 coordinate 25,462, forward strand.
GCCGGCGTCTCGCGCCGCGAGGACACGCAGGCAAACCTGGCCGCTTGGCAGGCGATGGGCCTGCCGGCCGCGCGCCAGGGCCACGTCTACGGTGTCGACGCCGACGCGCTGTACCGGCCCGGCCCGCGGCTGATCGACGCGGCCGAGACCCTCTGCGCCGACCTGGACCGGGTGCGCTGACGCGCGCATTCCGCAATTAGTGGAACGCGCCGGCCAGCGTCCCCGCCCTGTCATCCGGCGTCCTGCTTTATCATTCGGCATCAGTCAGCCAGTCCCCGCGGGCCTCGCATCGTGCGCGCCCGCCCTTTGAAGCACCGCCATGACCACACAAGACACGCTCACCATCGCCGGCCGCGCCTATTCGTCGCGCCTGCTCGTCGGAACCGGCAAGTACAAGGACTTCGAACAGACCCGCGCGGCCCTGGACGCCAGCGGCACGGAAATCGTCACCGTCGCCATCCGCCGCACCAACATCGGCCAGAACGCCGGTGAACCGAACCTGCTGGACTACGTCCCCACCTCCAAGTTCACGCTGCTGCCCAACACCGCCGGCTGCTACACCGCCGACGACGCCGTGCGCACCCTGCGCCTGGCCCGAGAACTGCTGGACGGCCACGACCTCGTGAAGCTCGAAGTACTGGGCGACCCGCACACCCTGTTCCCCAACATGCCCGAAACGCTCAAGGCCACCAAGACGCTGGTCGATGAGGGGTTCAAGGTCATGGTCTATTGCACGGACGATCCCATCCAGTGCCGCATGCTTGAAGACATGGGCGCCGTGGCCGTCATGCCGCTCGCCTCGCTGATCGGCTCGGGCATGGGCATCCTGAATCCCTGGAACCTGCGCCTCATCATCGACCAGGCCCGCGTGCCGGTCGTGGTCGACGCGGGCGTGGGCACCGCGTCCGACGCCGCCATCGCCATGGAACTGGGCTGCGACGCCGTGCTGATGAACACCGCCATCGCCGCCGCGCGCGACCCCGTCCTGATGGCCAGCGCCATGAAAAAGGGCGTCGAAGCCGGCCGCGAAGCCTTCCTGGCCGGCCGCATGCCCAAGAAGCTGTACAGCGGCGCGCCCAGCTCGCCCACCGAAGGCCTGATCACCGGCGGTCGCGCCAAATGAACTCGCGCCAGCCGGCCGCCAGCGGCCGTCCCATCCCCAACGCGCTGACCATCGCCGGCGTCGACCCGTCCGGCGGCGCCGGCATCCTGGCCGACGTCAAGGCCATGAGCGCGCTGGGCGCGTATGGCTGCGCCATCATCGCCGCGCTCACCGCGCAGAACACGCAGGGCGTCACGGGCATCTCGCCGGTGCCGCCCGCCTTCGTTGGCCTGCAGATCGACACCCTGTTCGCCGACGTGCGCATCGACGCGATCAAGATCGGCATGCTGGGCCAGCGCCCGGTCATCGAGGTCGTGGCGGAAAAGCTCGCCAAATGGACGCCGGCGCACATCGTGCTGGATCCGGTCATGGTCGCCAAGAGCGGCGACCTGCTGCTGGAGAACGACGCGGTCGGCGCCATGCGCGAAGCCATGCTGCCCCTGACCACCCTGCTCACGCCCAACCTGCCTGAGGCCGGCGTGCTGCTCGAAGAGCGCCCCGTCGAGACCGTCAAGGAAATGCGGCGCGTGGCCGAGCGCCTGCGCAACAAGCTGGCGCATTCGGGCGAGCGCTGGGTGCTGGTCAAGGGCGGCCACCTGCCCGGCAGCGAAACCATCGACCTGCTGCACGACGGCGACCGCATGATCGAACTGCCCGGTCACCGCATCGACACCGCCAACACCCACGGCACCGGCTGCACGCTGTCGGCCGCGCTGGCGGCGCTGCTGCCCCAAATCGGGGACGTACCAGAGTCGGCCAAACGCGCCAAGGCTTATCTGACTGAGGCCATCCGCCACGCCGAGCGCCTGACGGTCGGCTCGGGCCACGGGCCGGTCCACCACTTCCACGGCTGGTGGTAGGCACGCCTGCCCCACGCAAAGACGGCGCCCCGCAGGGCGCCGTCTGCTTTTCCGAGGTTTAGGCCGCGCCTGAAACATCTGCCGCCCGGGCACGCCGTCACAGGACGCTACGAATCGGTACAATGGCCCGTTGATTCCTCTGTTTTTTCTGACCGTCATGAACGCTTCGACCCTGCCCGACGTAGAACAAGCCCGCTTCAACATGGTGGAACAGCAGATCCGCCCGTGGGACGTCCTGGACGCCAACGTGCTGCAAGCGCTGTTCGATGTGCGCCGCGAACAATTCGTTCCGCCGGCCCTGCGCGGCCTGGCGTTTTCCGACCTGGAGCTGCCGCTCGAGATCAACGCGGTCAACACCCGCGAGAACATGCTCGCCCCCAAGGTCGAAGCACGCCTCGCCCAAGAACTGCTGCTGACCAAGTCCGACTGCGTGCTGGAAATCGGCACGGGTTCCGGCTACCAGGCCGCCCTCTTGGGCTACCTGGCGCAACAAGTCACCTCCGTCGAAATCGACAGCCGCCTGGTGACCTTCGCGCAGCAGAACCTGCAGATGAACAACGTCACCAACGTCAAGGTCGAAACCGGCGACGCCCGCAATGGCTGGGGCTCCACCGAATACGACGCCATCCTGGTCACCGGTTCCGTGCCGGTCGTGCCGGACGCGCTGAAGTACCAGCTGCGCGTGGGCGGCCGCCTTGTCGTGGTCGTGGGCCAGGCGCCCATCATGACTGCCTGTCGCATCACCCGCACCACCGCCGCCAGCTTCGAAACCGTCAAACTCTTCGAAACGGTCATCAAGCCGTTGCGCGGCGTCACGGTGTCGCAGTTCAAGTTCTAACTCCGCAAACCTGCCGCCTGCCGCCCGGCCCCCATGGGGCCGGCGTCGCGTCCGGCGGCCCGGCGTATCGTTGAAAAATCATGCGCGTCCGATCACTGACGGCTTTACTGGTTTTCACCTGCGCCGCAAGTGCCGGCCCGCTGACTGCGTCCGCCCAGAACCTCGTCCAGGTCTGGCAGGCCGCGCTGGGCAACGACCCCACCTATGCCGCAGCCCGCGCCAACTACCGCGCCGGCCTTGAAAAAGAACCCCAGGCCCGCGCCCTGCTGCTGCCCCTGATCACCGCCGAAGCCGGCGGCGCCTACCAGGAAACCCGCAGCACCCGTGGCCTGTCCTACGCCTACAGCGGCGGTCGCGGCGTCTGGGACCTGGCGCTCACCCAGCCCCTCTTTGACTGGGGCCGCTGGCAGAACTTCGAACAGTCCAAGCTCATCGTCGCCGACGTCGAAGTCCAGCTGCAGCAGGCCTACCAGGACCTGCTGCTACGCGTCGCCGACGCCTACTTCAACGTCCTGTACGCCCAGGACACCCTGACCGCCACCGAGGCCGAAAAAGCCGCCGTCGCCGGTCAACTGGAATCGGCCAAGCGCAACTTCGAACTCGGCAACGCCACCATCACCGACACGTACGAAGCGCAATCGCGCTACGACCTCGTCGTCGCCCAAGAGTTGCGCCTGCAGAACGACCTGGAAGTGCGCCGCGACGAACTGGCCAAGATCATCGGCACGCAGCCCGGCGCCCTGTCCGAACTGCCCTACGGCGTGCAACTGCCCGCCCCCCAGCCCGCCCGCATCGCCGACTGGAGCAACCAGGCCGAAACCTCCAGCCTCGAAGTCCTGCGCGCGCAACTCCTGACCCGCATCGCCGGCCGCGAAATCCAGATCGCCAAGAGCGGCCACTACCCCACCCTGAACCTGCGCGCCACCAGCGGCAGCGCCAGCGACGCCGTCATGCGCAACGCCGCCCCCGGCAAGCCCATCGACAACACCATCGGCGTGGTCCTGTCCATTCCCCTGTACTCCGGCGGCGGCGTGTCCTCGCAAGTCACGGAAAAGGTCGAACTGGAACAAAAAGCCCGCTACGACTACGAAACCGCCCGCCGCCAGGCCGTCCAAGCCACCCGCCAGTACTACACCGGCGTCACCAGCGGCCTGGCCCGCATCCAGGCCCTGGAAGCCGGCGAAAAATCCAGCCGCGCCGCCGTCGAAGCCAACCGCACCGGCTACGAGGTCGGCGTCCGCATCAACCTGGACGTCCTGAACGCCCAGCAACAGCTCTACGCCACCCAACGCGACCTGGCCCTCGCCCGCTACAGCACGGTGCTCTCCGGGCTACGCCTGAAGGCCACCAGCGGCATCCTGGCGGAATCAGACCTGGAAGCCATCAACCGCCTGCTGCGCACGCCGCGCTGAACGAGCAAGCAACAACGGGTGACACCCGAGCCCCGGTGTGGTCCCAAGGTCGCGCCACAGGCGTCTGACTGAGCTAACTCGCGCCACCCGATGGCGCCACCGGTGTCTGACACCCTTGAAGCACCGTCTCCAACCCAAGATCATCTCTGCGGGTGTCAGACACCTTGTATCTTGGCCACTGTAGTGATTAGCTATCGCTACACGCGGACCGATGAGCGTGTTCAG
>NZ_JAGXJZ010000350.1:0-336 GCF_019091095.1 Achromobacter sp. GbtcB20
ACATCCGCTTCCAGCTGTTCGTTGCCGGGGTTTTGCAGGAAGCCCTTCATGCGCTCGTGCAGCGCGGCCTGCTGGTCGCGCCTTTCGTAACGGGAGGTCTTGCTCATGCCGCCACCCCGCGATTGAACGCTGTGATGTTCTTGTTGAGATCCATGACATCCTCCTTGATAAGGTGGTCAGGTTCGCACAGCGGGCGCACCAGGTCGGTGCGTTGACGCACATTTGCTCAGCAGTATCCTTATTTCAATATCCCGTGGAACAACAATTCCAGCCGCTCGTCGAGCAGGCGATGTGCCTCTTCGCGCGCCGGCTGGGCGTCCGGCAACACGAAGCGCT
>NZ_JAGXJZ010000351.1:0-336 GCF_019091095.1 Achromobacter sp. GbtcB20
CGCGCACGTGGCTGCACGTAATCGCGCAAGGTCTGCATGTACTGGTCGAAGCTCGGTTCGTCCTGGGCATAGAGCTGGAGCACCCACGGGTTCTCGTCCAGTTCATCGAAGCTGTCCTGAAGCGCGTTTTCCAGGGCGTCGCGGGCATGCGCGAGCCAGCCGGGTTCCCGGCCTTCGGTGCCCAGCGGCACCAGCTCGTAGAAGGCGGCCACCGATTGGCCGTCCTCCAGGAGCATGGATTTCGACTCGGGCAAGAACTCCACCCAGGGCAGCAGTTCCACGAAGGACGGTGCGACGTCGTAGACTGTCTGCTCGTCGGCCACGGTCGGACGGTCG
>NZ_JAGXJZ010000352.1:0-335 GCF_019091095.1 Achromobacter sp. GbtcB20
CTGCGGGAGGAAAACCGGCTGCTGAAGCGCGAGCTGCAGGAGCAGCGCACGTACTTCCAGCAGCAGATCGCCGACCTGAAGGAGGCGCTGGCCAAGGCGGCCGACCAGGTGAAAGGCTTCCTGCAGAAAATCGGCCTACTGACCAGCGAGCGGGACAGCGCAGAGGCCGAGGCGGAAGAGTTGCGGGAAATACTCTATCCGACCGAGCAGCGATCGCATACACAGCCAGGGAAGCATTGAGGCGGCCCATCCGGATCAGCGCAGCCACCACGACGCATCAGAAAGGCCGCTGTGATGCATGCGCTATGCGACGGCGACCAGGCCATTGCATCGCA
>NZ_JAGXJZ010000353.1:0-335 GCF_019091095.1 Achromobacter sp. GbtcB20
GGTGTCGTTCGGCGCCGCCAACGCGATCGCCGGGCCGGACAACGACGCCAGCCAGCCGGTCGCGATCGCCGACGCCGCCCTCTACCGCGCCAAGCACCCCGGACGCAACCGGATCAGCCTGCCGATGTCGGACGGAACGCAGGGCGTGTAAACATGCATATCTGATAGCGCTGTTCATTCCTTGGGGAATATCTTATCCTTCGCGGCTGGATAATTCCCAAGGAGACAGTGTGTCCAAACTCATCCCGTTGGCGCGGCTGGCGCTGTCCGCACCCGTGCTCGCGCTGCCGGCGGCCGCGGCGCCGGCCAAGCCTGCATCCACCCCCGCCGCCGCC
>NZ_JAGXJZ010000354.1:0-334 GCF_019091095.1 Achromobacter sp. GbtcB20
GCAGCGCTCAGCAATCCAGGTGTCCAAGTGCAGCAGCGCCCAGCAATGCAGGTGTCCAAGTGCCTTTGATTCGATGAGGCGCCCGCAAGCAATCACGGAGCTGTCACTGCACAGGACGATGCATTGTTACCACTTCGTTCGACAGTTTGATGACGGAGCGGTCATTGCCCTCGTTGACTAATTCACCCGCCTCGCAGCTCAGCTCACCTCACCTCACCTCACCACACCAGTATACAGTTGGGTTTGGGTTCAGACAATACTATGACCCCAACCAAGCCTCCTGGCCGATCTGCCCTGCCTCCAAACTTCGCTCGCTCGCTCTCCGCCGCTCGGC
>NZ_JAGXJZ010000355.1:0-333 GCF_019091095.1 Achromobacter sp. GbtcB20
GCCGTAGACGCCGGCGTGGTTCATCGCGGCGAACAGCACGTTTGGGCTGGTGGCGGCGAAGGCCAGGCCCATCGGATCGGCCATGCCGACCGAGAGCACGCCCAGGATGTTCTGGCGGCCGAAGTCGATCGAGCCGAAGTTGCCGGCCAGGCCGACGGTGGCTTCGCGGTCGAACAGGCTGGTGGTCGGCGGGTTGCCGGTGCCGACGCCGGCGGCGCCGGTGTCGTTGAGCAGGGTGCCTTCCAGGCCGAAGCGCGCCTTCAGGCCACCGCCCAGGTCTTCCACGCCCTTGAAGCCCCAGCGCGACACCTGCATCTGGCCGGCTTCGACCGT
>NZ_JAGXJZ010000356.1:0-332 GCF_019091095.1 Achromobacter sp. GbtcB20
GGCTTGCCGCCGATCATGACCGTGGGCGTGCCCACGTCGCCGGCTTCGATCTGGCCACCGAGCGTGAACGTCAGGGTCGTGTCGGCATCAACCGGCTTGGACAGCGCGACATTGAAGACAGCGTCGTTGCCTTCATTCACATCGCCGGCATCCGAGACGGACAGGGTCGGTACATCCGCACCCGAACCATGGTCGTCAACAATGACGGCGCTGCCCGAGTCAGTGATGGTGCCTGGCAGCGCGATGCCGCTGGCCGAGCTGCCAGTCAGCGTGGCGTCCAGCGTCAGCTGTTCGCGGCCTTCGAAGACGGAGTCATCGGTGGTCGGGACGGT
>NZ_JAGXJZ010000357.1:0-332 GCF_019091095.1 Achromobacter sp. GbtcB20
GTCGCCAGCTGGACCTACTGGTCGACCAAGGCCAACGCCGCCGCCCTGGCCGCGCCGATCTCGCAGGACATCACCTCCGTGATGGACATCGGCATCGTGCTCGGCGCCATGCTGGCCGCCGCCCTGGCCGGCCGCTACGCCCCGGTCTGGAAGCTGCCGCTGCGCTCCTTCCTCGCCGCCGTGGCTGGCGGCCTGCTGCTCGGCTACGGCGCCCGCCTGGCCTACGGCTGCAACATCGGCGCCTACTTCAGCGGCATCATCTCGGGCAGCCTGCACGGCTGGCTGTGGCTGGTGTTCGCCTTTGCCGGCAATGTCCTCGGCACGCGCCTGCG
>NZ_JAGXJZ010000358.1:0-331 GCF_019091095.1 Achromobacter sp. GbtcB20
GGTCGAGAAGGCCGCCCTCGACGCCCTGCTGGCGCGCCTTTCCGGCCAGGGCTTCGATCCGCGCAGGCTGCTGTACACCCGGCAGGAGTGAACACGGTGTACGTGGCCACGGCTTGCAATATCACTCACAGTGTTGACGACAAAACAAACATTCACCTCATCAATAACTGCAATTGGAAATGTGAATTAGGAATTCCACGGCGCAGCGGCTACAGTGGCCTTTTCGTCCACCCGGCGCCGGGCGCGGTCGTTCTTCGGCGCCACGCCGCGGGTTTCATGCACCAGCGCGCCGCCGCAGTCGCCGTACACGCCGGTCGTGCTGACGTAGGCC
>NZ_JAGXJZ010000359.1:0-330 GCF_019091095.1 Achromobacter sp. GbtcB20
CACATCGTGCTGAACCGCCACCTGGCCGAGGCTGGCCACTACCCCGCGATCGACATCGAACAGTCGATCAGCCGGGCCATGCACGGCATCACCTCGCACCAGCACCAGCAGTCGGCGCGCAAACTGAAGCAGCTGTATTCGCGCTACCAGCGCTCGCGCGACCTGATCAGCGTCGGCGCCTATGCGCCCGGCAGGGATCCGGTGCTCGACCAGGCGATCGCGCTGAACGAGAAGATCGAGGAATTCCTGTGCCAGGAAATCCACGAGAACACCAACATGGGCCAGAGTTTGGGGCAATTAGGCGCTCTGTTCGGCTGATTGAACTCGGCC
>NZ_JAGXJZ010000036.1:0-28434 GCF_019091095.1 Achromobacter sp. GbtcB20
TGCGCCGATGATAGTGGACGGACGTCTGTGAAAGTAGGTCATCGTCAGGCTTTTATTGCTCAAAACCCCGCAGGTATTCCCTGCGGGGTTTTGTCTTTGTGGCGTCGGGATTACTGTAGCGATTCCCGTATCGAAAATGCGGTATCAGGATGCAGCAAAGGGAATGCTGCAAAGGGAATGCAGGATCGGAATTTATTAAAAACCCCCTCGCGGCTGGCGCCGCGAGGGGGTTTGTTTTTGGCTGGATCGGATGCTCTGCTGTTTGAGTCGGATGTTCTTCTGACTACGGTAGCTGGCGACGCAGCGCTGCGAAAAATAGCTCGGATTGCAGGCGTTCGCTTTGAATCTGGGCCGCAACCTTGGCGGCGAGGTCGGCGTTGACGGGAACCAGGGGACGGCCGGTGGATTGTGCCAAGACCTGGGCGGTACAGGCCCGCTCGAGGAAGAAGAGATCGTCGTAGGCGTAGTCGAGACGTTCGCCGCAGACAACGACGCCGTGGTTGCCGAGGAAAACGATGTCCGCGCCTTGCATGGCGTGCGCGATGCGTTCGCCTTCGGACACGTCCAACGCCAGTCCGTTATAGGCGTGGTCGATGGCGAGGCGGCCGTGAAAGCGCATGGCGTTTTGGGACAGGGTGGTGTCCAAGCCGCGATCCGTGGTGAGCGTGAGTGCCGTGGCGTAGGGCATGTGGGTGTGCAGCACGCAGGCCTTGCCGGCGATGCGGTGGATGGCGGCGTGGATGAACATGGCGGTGGGCTCGACTTCGTGGCGGCCGGCAAGCTTTTTGCCGTGCGCGTCGACCAGCACGATGTCGTCCGCCTGCACCTCGTTCCACATGAGGCCACGTGGGTTCAGAAGGAAATGATCGGGATCGCCCGGCAATGTCACGCTGAAATGATTGCAGACGCCTTCGCCAAGTCCGTGGGCTGCGGCCGCACGTAGGGCCAGCGCCAGGTCCGTGCGTAGAGCGGTGACGGGATCTGCATGGAAGAGTGCGTTCGCAAAACCGGGTTCCTGGTTCATGACAACCTTCAAGGGATGGGTTGGGGATCAGAGCCAGCCGGCTTTACTGAAAACGTCCAGCACGCGATCCAGAGTTGCTACGGTAGCGTCAGGCCGATAGTCAGGCAAGGGTTGGCGGCCGGTGCCGCGGTCGATCCAGATGCAGCGAAAGCCAATGTCGCGTGCTGCAGCGAGATCCAGGTGAGGGCTGGCGCAGATATGCACGACGTCTGCCGGGGTGACGCCAAGCTTTTGATGCGCGTGGGCGAAGATGGCGGGCGAGGGTTTGTACGCGCGGGCCTGTTCAGCTGAAATGACGCGGTCGATATGGCCACCCATTTGTGCCACGTTGCCCGCGATGATGTTGTCATCGGTGTTGGAGATGATGCACAGGCTAAATCCGGCTTGTTTGAGCCTGCCGAGTGTGTCGACGACTTCCGGGAATGGCGGCATGCGGGAAATGCTGCCTGTGAGTGTCTCCGCGTCTTCGGGCCGGTACTCAAGGCCGAAATGCGCCATGGTGAGGCGTAACGATTCGCGGGTGACCTCGGCGAAGTTGCGGTAGGGCAGCGTCTGTTCAAGGTGGTGCTCGTGCCCATCGTATATATGCAGGAACTGCGCAGCGGTCGGCCGGTCCATTGCGGCCTCGCGGCCCGCTAGGATCTTTTCCACTGCGGCGTGCAAGCCTTCGTCCCATTGAATGAGCGTGCCGTAGCAGTCGAAGGTCAGCCATTGCGGGCGGGGAGCTTGGTTAGAAGGCATGTCGGTGCTCGGAGAGAGTTCGGAGCTTCAGCGTAAGGCCCACCGCTCTAAGTTGTAAAATTAATTAATACGTTTACCTTAGTTGCAGAGTCAATGAGCTGCGGTATGCTTAACGAGCGCCTTAGTGCACGGGCGGCTTCGCTAGCGAGAAGGGCCGGCCCATCCAGCTGATGAGCGGCACGCCGCCGCCGCGAGTGCGCAAACGGCGCTGGGGGAAGCGCCCCGCGCCGACATACAAGCGCGCCGCGCCCGACCTTCTTTGTTGTCAGGTGTAGAGGTTAGATGCCAGGGCTAGCCGAGCCGGTCAGGGCGGGAAGATTTGGAAGCGATCCAGCTCGCTCGTGAGCGGCACGTCAACATCAATCAATCAAAGCCGATGCTCGATCTTGAACTATTGAAGACGCTGGTTTGCGTCGTGGACGAAGGCAGTTTCACGCGGGCGGCCAGCCGTGTTCATCGCACGCAGTCGACGGTTAGCCAGCAAGTGCGCAAGCTTGAACAGAGCGTGGGCAAGACCTTGCTGCTGCGCGACCGCGCGGGCGGCAATGTGTCTGCGACCGAGGACGGTGAAGTCATGTTGGCCTACGCGCGGCGCTTGCTTGCGATTGCGGGGGAGGCCGAGCATGTCCTGTCCGCGCCGAGAAGCGCTCGCGTGATTCGATTGGGCGTGCCCGAGGACTTCGATGTGACGCGGCTGACGGTGCTGTTGGCGGAGTTTGCCGCGCGGCATGCGCAGGTACGGCTGGAAACCTTAAGCGGCATGAGCACGGATCTTCTGGCGGGGCTGGCGGCCGGCGAGTTCGATCTGGCGCTGGTCAAGCGGGATCCGGGTGAAGGGCCTTGCCTTGCGGCGTGGCCGGAACGGCTGGTGTGGGTGGGCGGACAAGCGCGCAATCAAGCGGCGGCCGTCGTTCCGCTGGTTCTATTTCCGCAGGGATGCGTCTATCGCAAGCGGATGATCTATGCGCTGGAGAGCGCCGGGCGGCCGTGGCATGTCGCCTACCACAGCCACAGTCTGGCTGGCGTGCAGGCGGCCGTGGCAGCGGGGTTGGGCGTCAGTCTGTTGCCGGCTTCGGCGCGCCTTGATACGCATGTCGAACTGGGCGCCGCGGACGGATTTGCCGATGTGCCGCCGACCGAGCTGGCGATCGTGGGAGACGCGCGCGCCCTCGGCAGCGTTGGCCAGGATCTGGTGGGTGCGCTGAAGCAGGCGATTGGTGGGGAGATGAAGCAGCCGGTCCGGTAGCAGGGACGTTTTGGCTGGTCGGGCTAAGCGGGAAAGGCCGCGCGGTGCAGAGTCAAATCTACGCCGTGGTGACGGCCGCAGCACAAGCGACAGTCATGGTGGCGGTAACGGCGGCAGTCATGGATACAGTCGCGGCAGCGGTAGTGGTGGCAGTCACGGGCACCATCATGGCCACAGTCTTGGTCCCAATCCTGGACCCGATCGCGGCCTCACATGCTGCGATACTCGCGGCAACATCGCGGCTTCAAGTACGGCGTCAATCGTGATCTCATCGCAGCCTCGTCGCGGCGTCAAATTCGGCGTCAATTACGGCCGCGATCGTGGCCGGAGGTTTCCCTTCAGCGTACGTCGCCGTCTAGGTAGAACCACTGTCCGTTTTCTCGCAGGAAGCGGCTGGTCTCGTGCATGCGGCTGGCGCGGCCGTCAAGGCGGCTTCTGGCCACGAACTCGACGGTTGCGTGTTCTGCGTCCTGATCTGCCACGGCCTTGATTTGCAAGCCCAGCCATTTCAGGCCGGGCGGGTTGGGCTCGAGTGACGCAGGGCGCGTGCGCGGGTGCCACGTTGCCAACAGATAAGGCAGGTTGTCCAGCACAAAGGCGCTGTATCGTGAGCGCATGAGGGCTTCGGCCGTAGGGGCTTGCAGCGCCTGCGGGCCGTCGTGCCAGCGGGCGCAGCACTCGGGGTAGGAACGGGAGCTGCCGCAGGGGCAGGAGGGAGTGGAGGGGCTTGATTGCTTTGGCACGGCTTGGGGCAATGGAATCCGGACGCGGATCAGAGAATCAGAAGTGTTCAAGCGGTCAGCATAACGGATCGAGGGAGCCGGCAGATAAAACCAATTTGGGCGTGAGGCCGAAAGCCCGCTCGATTCGTGAAATCTAGGCTTCTGACGATACTGCAGAACAAAAAACAAGGGGTCGCTTCACCTGGACCCCGCGAGGCTAAGGCGATTGATCTGGCCGCTAGACAGGGCATCAGATCGAGGCAAGGAATCGAGGCAACGCGGCTCGAGGCGACGGATCGAGGCAACGCAATCGCGCGACAAAAGCTCGCGGCGGATCACCGCAACAAATTACTGCAATCGCGCGGGACGACAGGCAAACCTGCCAAACCGAGCGCCGCTATGACTACAACAAAGACATGGCGCAGGCGGAGGGCGCTCCGCATTAGCGCCAGGTCCGGGCAAACGGCACTTGCAGGTAAAGGCGGAGAACGGATTGGGAGATCGCGTCAGGCCAGCAGGTCGGCGTATTCGGGATGGCGTCTGATGTAGGCGTCGGCGTAGGAACAATAGGGTTTGACCTTCCAGCCGTTCTCGCGCGCGGTGAGCAGGGCTTGCTGGGTCAGTTCGGCGGCGATGCCGCGGCCGCCGACCGCGCTGGGTACGCCTGTGTGCGTGATTGCCATGGCGCCGTTTTGCAGTTCATAGTCCAGCACGCACAGCACGCCGTCGACGGTGGCGGTGAAGCGGGAGCGGTCGGTGTCGTGTATTACGGAAATCATTCAAGAAACTCCTTGGGTGGCGGTGGAGCGGGCGTTACTGAGGCCTGCGCCGCATTCACAAACAACGCGCTAGTTGAGGATCGCGCCGGGCATAAATCGTGCACCGCGTGCGAGTCACACCGGGCAGCCCCGCTCCGCTTCGAACGCGTTTCAAACCCCTCTCGTGGGCAGAACGGCAACCCCCGCTCTGTAAACCGGGAAAGGGACGGACTTCAGTTCAGCGAGCAAGTTTCGAGCCCGCGGCCTGGGTTGCCGACTCGGAAATCTGCCGTCGTGGCGCCAGGCGCTTGCCGTCGTATACACGACGCCGTCAACAAGCCGCGCCTGGAGTCGGTTCGCCGGGTGCGGCCCGGGGATCAGCGGGCGATGGCGGATGGCTATAACAATGACGGGTTACCGATATTAGCGCCGACGGCGCGCAGCTGCGGCTCAACGCTGAGGCCTTTACCGGTGCAGCACCTTGATTAACGCGGTGAGTTGCGCGTCGCGGGTTTCGACGAGGTCGGCGATGTTGCGGTGGCCGGCCTCGGCGTTGACGCCTTCGATCAGGCGTTGCTGCAGCGCTGGCGTGACCTCGGGTGCGCCTAGGTCGTCCCACCAGGTTTGCACGGGGCCCAGGAGGTGGTGCATGAAATGCGCCAGACCGCCTTCGCCGCCGCCCAGGTTGAACGTCATGTGCGGGCCGAAGAGCGCCCAGCGCAGGCCGGGGCCTTGCGATACCGCGGCGTCGATGTCCGCGACGCTGGCGACGTTTTCGGCGGCAAGGTGGATGGCCTCGCGCCACAGGGCGGCTTGCAGGCGGTTGGCGATGTGGCCGGGGACTTCCTTGTTCAGGCGGATGGGGTATTTGCCCATGCTGCGATAGAAGTCGATGGCGCGGTCCATGGTGTCGGCGGACGTCTGGTCGCCGCCGACGACTTCGACCAGTGGAATGAGGTGCGGCGGATTGAAGGGATGGCCGATCACGAACCGTTGGGGATGGCGGCAGCGCGATTGCAGCCGGCTCATGATGAGGCCCGATGAGCTCGATGCGACGATGACGTGCGGGGGCAGGACGGCGTCGATGCGGGCAAACAGGTCCGTCTTGAAGTCTTCGCGTTCGGGCGCGTTCTCTTGCACGAAATCCACGCCGGTCAACGCCTTTTCGAGGTCGGGTTCGAAGCGTAGCGCGTCGGCGGTGCCGCCGGAGCGCACGTGGCCAAGTTCGGCCAGGACCGGCCATGCCGCCTGTACGCGGGCGATGGTTTGAGCTTCGGCATGCGGGCTGGGATCGCTGACCACGACTTCAAGTCCGTGCGCGAGAAACAGCGCTGCCCAACTGGCGCCGATCGTGCCGGCGCCGACGATGGCGACGCGGCGGATGGGGATGGCGGTGGAGGAAGCGGAGCCGTGCAAGCCAGACGGCGACGACGGCGGGTTTGACGAAGCAGAGCTGGACGAAGCAAGGCTGGACATGCAGGTCTCCGTTGTTGGGTTTGCTTCATTGTGAAGCAAAGCCGATGCCGTTGCCATGCAAGCTGAGCGGCGGCAAGATAGGGCTTTTCGAAATCGCCAGGAGGCTTGCATGCGTCCGACGCCTGCGCGCGCGACCGTACCGTATTTCTGCCAATGGGAATCCGCGCATCGGGCGGGCGAGATCATTCGCGGGGAACTGGCGCTGGCTGACGACCCCGCGTGGCGCAATTCCGGGGCGCAGGATCTGGACGAGTACGTGCGCTGGGCCAGCCATGTGTGCGGGATGGCGTGTCTGAAGATGGTGCTTGCGGCGCGCACCGGCCACGCCTATCCGACCCTGGAGCTGGCGCGGGGCAGCTTGTCTTACGGGGCGTACGTCGAGGAACCGGACGGAAGCATCAGGGGCCTGATCTACGCACCGTTCGTGCAATACGTCGCAGACGTGTTTGGCATGCGTGCGCAGGTGCGCGTGGACTTGCCGGCGTCAGGCCTGCCTGAGCTGATGGCGCGGGCGGATTACTTCATGGCCTCGGCACATCCGTCGATTCGCTGGCCCGCTGTGCAGCCGCCGAAAAAGGGCGGACATCTGGTGCTGGTGACGCGCGCCACGCCCGACGCCGTGACGTTTCATAACCCGTCGGGCGAGCCGGGCTCGCAGGCGGACGTGGTGCTGCCGCTGGCCGACTTCGACAGGTTCTATGCCGGCCGCGGCGTGGAAATCCCGCCCGCCGGATGACGAGGCTTACATGCCGGCTCAGGCGTTGAGGGTACGGCGCAGATAGCGCCATGCGAGCACAACCGTGATGCCATAGCTGGCGGTGATGACGCCGTAGGCGGCGGGCAACGTGGCGTGCCAGTCGGGCAGCAGATGCAGAAGGGTGCCCATCACCGCGACGCCGACCAGCGCGCCGGATTGGCGATTGGCATTCAGGGCGGCGGCCGCGCTGTTGGCGTGCTGGCGGCCCGATACCTGCATGACGATGCTGGTCATCGCCGGCACGGCGATCCCCACGCCCAGATTGGCCAGCGCGACGACGATGGCAAATGGCCAGTACGCGACGCCGGGAGTGAACGCGGCGATGCCGACGGCGCTCATTGCGGCCGCGAGCGAGACGCCGCCCAACAGCGATGCCGACACGTTCCACCGCGCCGACACGCGCCCCGAGATGAGGTTGCCGATGGAGAATACCGCCAGCATCGGCACCAGCTCGATGCCGGTCTGCAACGCATCGGCGCCGCGTGCATGCTGCAGGAACAGGCTGAGCAAGAACAGTTGGCCATACGACGCGAGGTTGATGAGAAACCCCACCGCGTTGGCCGCGGAGAATTGCGGGGTGGCGAAGAGCGTCCGCGGGAGAATGGGTTCGGCGTGCTGCCGTTCGCGGTGCACCAGAAGCGCGGCGGCGGCCAGGCCCAGAAGCATCGTCGCTGCGATGGCCGGGGAGGTCCAGCCATAGGCGTTGCCCTGGATCAGCACGAAGCACAGACTGGACAGCGCCACGACGCCGAGCACGTGGCTCATGGGGTTGAGCGCGCGGGCGCGACGTGGCGCGGACGCGATGCGGCGGCGGGCGAGCCACAGGCCTGCCAGACCCAGCGGGATGTTGATGAGGAAGATGCCGCGCCATCCAAATTGGTGGATCAGCGCGCCGCCCAGCAACGGTCCCGATGCGCCAGCGACCGCCACGATGGCGGACCAGGCGGCCAGCATGCGGTTGCGGACGCTTTCGTCGTCATAGGCGTGCGTGAGCAGGCTGAGCGAGCTTGGCATGAAAAGCGCCGCGCCGACGCCTTGCAGCATGCGGGCCGCGATCAGGGTGTCGGCGTTTGGCGCCAGGCCGCAGAGCAGTGACGCGGCGGTGAACACCCCCAAGCCGGCAAGGTAGAGGGTCTTGGCGCCGTAGCGGTCGGCCAGCGCGCCGGCGACCAGCAGCAGGGCGGCGAACGTCAGCGTGTAGCCGTCGACGATCCACACCAGGTCGGTCAGTGGGACGGCGAACTGGAGCGCGATACTGGGAATCGCCACATTGACCACGGTTACGTCGAGCATGGCCATGACGAATCCGATGGCCAGGGTGACAAGCGGCACCCATCCCGTGGCGGCGACGGGCAGCGCGTCTTGGGCGGCGATGGGGCGGCAGGCGGATGACATGGTGGGACTCTTTTCGAGGGGGCGGGGGGGCGGGAGGTGCAAAGCTTAGGCGCTTGTTGTGATGCAAAAAAGCCGTATTACTGCTTTATAGTCATGCAAAAGTGCATCACGGACGTCAAATGGATTGGGACAACGCGAGGATATTTCTGGCCATCTACCGTGTGGGAACGCTGCGCGGGGCGGCGGCGGTACTGCAGATCGACCAGGCCACCGCTGGACGGCGCCTAGCCGCGCTGGAGGCGTCGCTGGATGCGCGCCTGTTCTTGCGCACGCCCGGTGGCTACGTCCCGACTTCGGCGGGCGAGCTTGCGTTTGCGGCCGCCGAACGCATGGAGCAGGCGGCGGACCAGCTGCAGCGCCAGATGCAGGGGCTGGATCACCGGCTGTCGGGGGTGGTTCGCGTGGCAGCCTCGGAGACGGTTGCCCGTTATTTCGTGATGGAGGCCATCAAGCGGGTCCACGCCGAACACCCTGACATTCGCGTGGTGCTGACGACCGGCATCCAGATCAGCAATCTGACGCGCCGTGAGGCCGATCTGGCCATCCGCAACATCAAGCCCGACAACCCCGATCTGATCCACCGTCACTTGGCGCGCAAGGAGGTGGGCTTGTATGCATCGCGCGCGTACCTGGACGCGCACGGCGAGCCCAAGCCCGACACCGCGTTCGCGGGGCACACCTTGATCGCCTATCAGCAAGCCGTGCTGCCGGGCTGGTCCGATTCCCTTTGCGGCGAGCCCACCCGCAATGGCCGCATCGGTGTCGAGGTGAATTCGGGGTTGATGATCATCGACGCGGTCGTGGCGGGTCTTGGCATCGGCGAGCTGCCCACGCACATGGCGCCCGACTTCCCGGACCTGGTGCGCATCTGGCCAGCGCGCGCCGAGGCGTATGACCTGTGGCTGGTGATGCATGGCGACCTGAACCGCACCGCGCGCGTGCGGGCCGTGGCCGACGCGATTGTCGAGGTCTTTGAAGAGAGCAATTAGCGGCAAACCGAGGCTTGTCGCGCGGCGCGACTGGCGCTAAGGTTTGCTGGCCCGCAGGAAAACCCACGACCTCAGGAGTTGCGCGTGTCCGATCTTTGGCGTTTGTCCGCAGTTGAGCTTGCCGCCCTTGTCCGCAAGCGTGAAGTGTCCGCCGTGCAGGCCGCGCAAAGCGCGCTGCAGCGGCTCGATGCCGTCAATCCCGCGATCAACGCGGTGGTGGATCATCGGCCGGAAGACGTGCTGGCGCAGGCGGCCGAGGTGGATGCGGCAACCGCGCGCGGAGAAGATCCCGGCCTCTTGGCCGGCGTGCCCGTGACCGTGAAGGTCAACGTGGATCAGGCGGGCTTTGCCACGACCAACGGCGTGCGGTTGCAGAAGGACTTGATTGCCGAACGGAACAGCCCCGTCGTCGACAACTTGCGGCGGGCCGGCGCGGTGATTGTGGGCCGCACGAACACGCCGGCGTTTTCGCTGCGCTGGTTTACCGGCAACGTGTTGCATGGCGACACGCGCAATCCGCGGAATCCGGCGCTGACGCCCGGCGGTTCGTCGGGCGGCGCCGCGTCTGCCGTGGCGGCAGGCATTGGGCATCTGGCGCATGGCACCGACATCGCCGGGTCGATCCGTTACCCCGCCTATGCGTGCGGCGTGCATGGCCTGCGTCCATCGCTGGGCAGGGTGGCGGCCTACAACGCCTCGCTGCCGGAGCGTTCGATCGGCGGGCAGATCACCGCCGTGTCGGGACCGCTGGGCCGCACGATTGCCGATGTGCGGCTGGGTCTGGCCGCGCTGGCTGCGCCGGATCCGCGCGATCCGTGGTGGGTGCCGGCGCCGCTGACCGGACCGGAGGCGCCGCGGCGCGTTGCGCTGTGTCTGAACCCGGAAGGCATGGATACCGATCCCGCAGTGGTGAAGGCGTTGCAGGAAGCGGCGCGGCGGCTGAGCGAGGCGGGTTGGACAGTCGATACGCTGGAAGCGCTGCCGCCGATGCAGGAGGCAGCCGACCTGCAGATCCGCATGTGGATGGCCGACGGCTACGACGCCATGCTGGCGGCGGCGGAAAAAGAAGGCGACCCGGGCGCGTTGGTGGCGCTGGCAGGGCAACGCGACAAGGCGGCGGGCGCGGATCTGGCGACCTTTTCGGCGGTGCTGACGCGTCGCGCCACGCTCACGCGTTTGTGGGAGATGTTCTTTGCCGAGTATCCCGTGCTGCTTTTGCCGGTGTCGGCCGAACTGCCATTTCCCGACAACCTGGATCTGCAAGGCGACGCGGCCTATGCGCGCGTGTGGCGCGCGCAGATGACCCAGATCGGTCTGCCGTTCATGGGCTTGCCGGGACTGTCCGTGGCGATGGGCAGCGCCATGAGTAGCGCGGGCCCGAGTCCGGTGGGCGTGCAGGTGGTGGCGGGGCGGTACCGCGAGGACCTGTGCCTGGCGGCCGGCGAAATCATCGAGGCGGCCGGCGAGCCGATCAGCATCGCCGAGCCTGCGCCGAAGTAATTGGCGGTTGGGGGAAAACGGCGGCGCTGCCCGAAGGTGGGGCGGCCAGAAGGCGGCCCCGCCTGAAAGTGAGGCGGCGTGAAGGTGGCTGCCTGTGCGGCCTTAGCCGCCGAAGCGCACCTTCAGCACGCCCAGATCGCCGTACGCCAGTTCGATGTCTTGATTGGCGGGCACGTCCAGAAAGCCCGCGTATGAGCCGGTGATGACGTGCTGGCCGGCCGTCAGCCCCAGGCCTTGCTCGCGCAGGAAATTGGCCAGCCAGTACAGGCCGGCCTTGGGGCGGTCGTTCGGGTGGATGCCCGCGTGCTGCTCGACTTCAACGCCATCGACCGTCAACGTGATGGTCATGCAGCCGGGGGCTGCGTCGGGCGATGAAATCCGCGGGCCC
The DNA here is from genome assembly GCF_019091095.1 of Achromobacter sp. GbtcB20. NCBI lineage: Bacteria > Pseudomonadati > Pseudomonadota > Betaproteobacteria > Burkholderiales > Alcaligenaceae > Achromobacter > Achromobacter sp. GbtcB20. The sequence goes on from NZ_JAGXJZ010000036.1 coordinate 10,997, forward strand.
AGGACGAGGCCTTGGTTGAACATGTGGTCCGCCAGCAGCTCGGGCAGGCTTGCATGTTCGGGGGCGGCGTAGCGGCAGCCCAGGACTTCGAGCGCCAGGCGGGCGCCGCCCACGGCGGCGTCGATCTCGGCTTCGGTGTAGGGCGTGTCGCGCGGCGGCAGGTCGCGGGCGATTTCGAACGCGATTTCGGGCTCGATGCGAACGAGGGCATCGCGGGTGGCGACCGGCCCGGCCGCGGCGTCAGCCGTGCCCGAGGCATAGATGGGCGCCACGACGGTTTTTTCGGGCGAGGGTAGCGCGCTTTTCCAGGCCGCGATGGTGTCCTGGCGCGTTTCGCGAAGCAGTTCAGCGGTGCGCTGCTGCACGGCGAAGGCCTGGCCCAGGGACTGCGGCCGGCATTCCGCGGGCAGGCGGGGGCCGGCCACGCCGGTCTGGCGCGCGGCGATCAGAAAGCGCGCGGCGTCGATGCTGCCGGGATAGTCTTCAAATCTGATCTGCATGCGTTCAGGCTCCGAGGAACAGCATGATCCACAAGACGATCATGGCGATCAGGCCCAGCCAGCAAGATCCCCAGAAGCCGACGATCGGCCATTTGAGGGACAGCGGAACCTTCTTGGGATCGACGTGGGCAAGCAGGTCGTTGGCATTGCCGATCAACCACATGCGCGTGCCGGGAAACATCAGGCGGAAGAAATAATCGAGCATGATCGCGGCCTGGATCGCCAGCGGGAATTGCTTGAACGGCCGATGCTGCAGATAGGGGTGCTTGAGGGCCGCATTGACCTGCTGGGTCTTGAAGAAGAACAGCACGATGCCGCTGATCGTGCAGGTGATGAAACACAGCACAAACAGGCTGAAGGCCATTGCCATGACGGGTGAATGCATGGGGGATCTCAACGATGCGCGGCGGGACCGCGTGGGATGGACAAATTCAGGCAAAAAAAGCTGGCCCTATTGTAGAGGGCCTGGCGCGGCCCCGTGTTCAGGGCCGCGTCGGTAGCGCCGGTCGGGCGCTTGGGCTGGGTCAGCCGCGGGTCTGGCCTTCGCCGTTCAAGACCCACTTGAGCGTGGTCAGGCCTTCCAGACCGACCGGGCCGCGCGCGTGCAGCCGATTGGTGGAAATGCCGATTTCCGCGCCCAGCCCGTATTCGAAGCCGTCTGCAAAGCAGGTGGGAAGGTTGACGTACACGGAGCTGGAGTCGACTTCACGCTGGAAGCGCTGGGCCGCCGACAGGTCTTGCGTGACGATCGCGTCGGTGTGGCCCGAGCCATAGCGCGCGATGTGTTCGATGGCGTCGTCCAGCGTGTCGACGATGCGCACGGCCAGGATGGGCGCCAGGTATTCGGTGGCCCAGTCTTCCTCGGTGGCGGGCGTGGCGTGCGGCAGCAGCGCCAGCGTGCGCGGGCAGCCGCGCAGTTCGACGCCGTGTTCGGCGAAGGCGGCGGCCAGGCTGGGCAAGATGGACACGGCGGCCACGGCGTCGATCAGCAGCGTTTCCATGGCGCCGCAGATGCCATACCGGTAGGTCTTGGCGTTCAGGGCGATGGCGTGGGCCTTGTCGGGGTCTGCCGCCGCGTCGATGTAGATGTGGCAGTTGCCGTCCAGATGCTTGATGAGCGGCACGCGGGCTTCCTGGGACAGCCGTGCGATGAGGCCCTTGCCGCCACGCGGCACGATGACGTCGATGTGCTCGGTCATGGTGATGAGCGCGCCCACGGCCGCGCGGTCGGTCGTGGCGACGACCTGCACGGCATCCTGCGGCAGGCCGGCGGCGGCCAGGCCGGTCTGCACGATGCGGCCGAGCGCCACGTTCGAGTGCAGGGCTTCGCTGCCGCCGCGCAGGATGGCGGCGTTGCCGGACTTCAGGCACAGGGCCGCGGCGTCGATGGTGACGTTGGGGCGCGATTCATAAATGATGCCGATCACGCCCAATGGCACGCGCATCTGGGCGACACGCATGCCGTTGGGCCGCACGGTGGTGGCCGTGATGCTGCCGATCGGGTCGGGCAGGGCGGCGATCTGGCGCAGGCCTTCGGCCATGTGCGCCAGCGTCTTGTCCGACAGGGTCAGGCGGTCGAGCAGGGCGGGCTCCAGGCCATTGGCCCGGGCGGCGGCCACGTCCTTTTCGTTCGCGGCTTTCAGTTCGTCGTGGCTGGCGGCCAGCGCGTCGGCCATGGCGATCAGCGCCCGGTTCTTGGCGGCGCTGTCGGCGCGCATCATGGCGCGCGAGGCGCGGCGGGCGTTTTCGCCCAGGGTCAGCATGGCTTGTTCGATGGAGGACGAGGACATGGCGGCGTCGATCTTGTGGAGAAGGCGGCGCGGGCGCCGCCTGGAGAGTCAGTGTATATCCGGCGGGAGGGCCGGGCGAGATCCGGTCGGCGGACCGGATGGGGGGCGGGAGGCAGGCGGCGAAGCCGCCTTCACGGTCGGCCGCCGGCGGCGGCCACGCGCAGGGCCAGCCGGGTCATTTCTTCCCAGGGGTCCGACAGGCGTCCGGGCACCGACAGGCCCTTGATCAGGCGGTCGACTTCGTGGGCGTGCTGCACGGCGGCGGGCCAGACGTTGGGCTGCACCCGGTTCAGGGCCTGCAGCGCAAGGCGTTCATGCGCGCCGAAAATGCGCAGGCGGCGCATGAGGCCGCCCGCGTCCTGGCCCAGCGCGCGTGCCTCGGCAATGCGCGCCAGCAAGCGGATTTCTTCGCCGACTGCCCACAGCACCAGCGGCAGCGCCTCGCCTTCGGCGCGCAGGCCGTCGATCATGCGGATGGTGCGGCCGATGTCACCGGCCAGCATGGCATCGCGCAAACCGAAGACGTCGTAGCGGGCGACGTTCAGCACGGCGCGCTCCACGTCCTCGGGGGCAAGCTGGCCTTCGGGGTAGAGCAGGCCCAGCTTCTGGATTTCCTGGTGGGCGGCGAGCAGGTTGCCTTCGACCTTGTCCGCCATCCATTGCAGGGTGGCGCTGTCGGCGCGCTGGTTCTGGCGCGCCAGACGCATGCCGACCCAGGCGGGCAGGCGGCCGCGCTCGATATTGGCGATATCGACAGACATGCCGGCGCGGGCAAGCGCCTGCATCCAGCGGCTTTCGCGGGTGGCCTTGTCCAGACGGGGCAGCGCGATCAGCACCAGCGTGTCGGCGTCTGGCTGCTTTTCGGCCTGTTCGGCCAGCTTGGTCAGGGTGTCGGCGCCGGATTTGCCCGGCTTGCCGGTGGGTATCTTGATTTCAAGGATGCGGCGGTCGCCAAAGAGCGACACGCTCTGGGTGGCGGCAATGACCGCGCTCCAGTCGCTGCGCGCGTCCATCACCATGGACAGGCGCTCGGTGTAGCCGGCGTTGCGCGCGGCGGCGCGAAGGGAGTCGACGGCTTCGGTCACCAGCAGCGGCTCGTCGCCCGACACCGTGTACAGCGGCGCCAGGCGGTTGCCGGGCCGCTGCAGGTGTTCGGCCAGCCGATCCGCGTCCAGAGGCTGTGCCATGGACTAGCGGACGATGGCCGGATCGGTGACGGACGGCGTCTGCCAGGGCGTGGGCACGCGCGGTCGTTGCTGCTCGTTGGGGTCGAACAGCGGCGTGTTTGCGTCGTCGCCGCCCGCTTGCGCGGCTTCGAATGCCTTGTGCACGTCCGGCGCGGTGATGCGGCGCAGCACGCGCGAGACGAGGTCCCGCTGCATGGCCTTGTACAGCGTTTCGATCTGGCCCTGCTTGGCCTGCACGACCTGGTCGTCGTACGGCATTTCGCGGTAGATGGACAGCGTCGTGTCGGGGACCAGGGCGCGGCCCTTGGCGTCGATCAGGCGGAACGTGTAGTTGATGCCGAGTTCGTAGGATTCGACACGGCCTTGCGCGTTCAGCGAGACCTCACGCAGCGTGCGCGTGTCGCTGACCTGCTGGAGGATCGCCTGGGCTTCCTTGCGCGAATCCACCAGTCTGGTGTTGGGCGAGGCCGCGCGCAGCGCGCGGCGCAGGTCTGCGCCGAACTGGATGTTGTCGGGAATGCCCACGTACAGTGTGTCGAAGGGCATCGGGGTGGTGCCGCGCAGCGCGAAGCCGCAGGCGGAGAGCAGCATGAACAGCGCCAGGCAGGCGCCGCGCAGCAGCCAGGTTTGGCGGGAGACTTGCGATAGTTGCCCGGCGAAGTGCATGCTTGACCTCATCAGCCTACGACGTTGACCAGTTTGCCCGGAACCACGATGACGCGCTTGGGCGGACGGCCTTCCAGGAATCGGGCGACCTCTTCCTGGCTGGCTGCCAGTTTTTCGATATCTTCCTTGGCCGCCTTGGCCGCCACGCGGATCGAGCCGCGCAGCTTGCCATTGACCTGCAGCATCAACTCGATCTCGTCGGCGACGAGGGCGGCTTCGTCGACATGCGGCCACGGGGCGTCGAGCAGGTCGCCGAGTTCCTTGGCGTAGCCCAGATCCTGCCACAGGTGCCAGGTGATGTGCGGCACGACCGGGTAGAGCACGCGCAGCAGGACGCCGACGGTTTCGGCATAGGCGGCATCGGCCTCGGCGCCTTCGGGCAGCTTGGCATCGTCGATGGCGTTCAGCATCTTCATGCAGGCGGACACGACGGTGTTGTACTGAATGCGCTGGTAGTCGTAGTCGGCCTGCTTGAGCAGACCGTAGACCTCGCGGCGCAGGTCCTTGACCGCGGCGGGCGCTTGCGCCCAGTCCGCGCCGTGGGCCAAGCCGCGGGCGATGGCTTCGCGGCGGTTGTAGCTGATGGACCAGAGACGGCGCAGGAAGCGGTTGGAGCCTTCGACGCCGGAATCGGACCATTCGAGGGTCTGTTCAGGCGGGCTGGCGAACATGACGAACAGGCGGGCCGTGTCGGCGCCCAGCGTGTCGATCAGCGATTGCGGATCGACGCCGTTGTTCTTGGACTTGGACATCGTGCCCACGCCGCCGTAGTTGATGGCCGAACCGTCCGACTTCAGCTTGGCGCCGACGATGGCGCCGCGGTCGTCGTAGACGTTGTCGACGTCTTCGGGCCAGAAGTACTCGATGCCGCCCTGGGGCGTCTTGCGGGAATAGATGTGGTTCAGCACCATGCCCTGGCACAGCAGCTTGGTGAAGGGCTCGTCGAAGTTGAGCAGGCCCATGTCGCGCATGACCTTGGTCCAGAAGCGCGCGTACAGCAGGTGCAGCACGGCGTGCTCGATGCCGCCGATGTACTGATCCATCGGCATCCAGTAGTCATTGCGCTGGTCGACCATGGCGTTGTCGTTGCCGGGCGAGGTGTAGCGCATGAAGTACCAGGACGAGTCCACGAACGTGTCCATCGTGTCCGTTTCGCGGCGGGCGGGCTTGCCGCACTTGGGGCAGGCGCAGGACAGGAAGGCTTCGTTCTTGGCCAGCGGGTTGCCGCTGCCGTCGGGGATGAGGTCGTCGGGCAGGACCACGGGCAGGTCCTTTTCGGGCACCGGCACCGGGCCGCAGTCGGCGCAGTGGATGATCGGGATCGGGGTGCCCCAGTAGCGCTGGCGCGAAATGCCCCAGTCGCGCAGGCGCCAGGTGGTCTGCTTTTCGCCCAGGCCCTTTTCGCCCAGGTCGGCCGCGATGGCGTCCACGGCTTCCTTGTAGGACAGGCCGTCGTACTTGCCGGAATTGATGGTGCGGCCCGACTGCTTGTCGCCGTACCATTCCTGCCAGGCGTCGGTGGAGTATTCCTTGCCGGGCACGTCCACGACTTGCACGATGGGCAGGCCGTATTTCTTGGCGAAGGCGAAGTCGCGCTCGTCGTGCGACGGCACGCCCATGACGGCGCCGTCGCCGTAGGTCATGAGCACGTAGTTGCCGACCCAGACTTCAACCTGCGCGCCGGTGATGGGGTGCGTGACGAACAGGCCCGTGGGCATGCCTTCTTTTTCGCGCGTGGCCATTTCGGCCTCGGTCGTGCCGCCGAGCTTGCACTGCTCGATGAACGCGGCCAGCGGCGCATTGTTGGCGGCGGCGTGCGTGGCCAGGGGGTGTTCCGGCGCCACGGCGCAGAAAGTCACGCCCATGATCGTGTCGGCGCGGGTGGTGAAGACGTACAGCTTGCCGTCCTGGATCAGTTGGCCATCCTGGCCGGCGATCTGGTGCGGGAAGGCAAAGCGCAGGCCCTCGGACTTGCCGATCCAGTTTTCCTGCATCAGGCGAACGCGCTCGGGCCAGCCGGGCAGGTCGTTCTGGACCGCGCCCAGCAGTTCGTCGGCGTAGTCGGTGATGCGCAGGTAGTAACCCGGGATTTCGCGCTTTTCGACAAGCGCACCCGAACGCCAGCCGCGGCCGTCGATGACCTGTTCGTTGGCCAGCACGGTCTGGTCGACCGGGTCCCAGTTGACGACCTGGGTCTTGCGGTAGGCGACGCCCTTTTCGAGCATCTTCAGGAACAGCCACTGGTTCCACTTGTAATACTGCGGATCGCAGGCGCACATTTCGCGCGTCCAGTCGATTGCCAGACCCATCGCCTTCATCTGCTTCTTCATGTACGCGATGTTGTCGTAGGTCCACTTGGCGGGCGGGACCTTGGACTTGATGGCCGCGTTTTCCGCCGGCATGCCGAACGCGTCCCAGCCCATGGGCATCAGGACGTTGTAGCCGCGCATGCGCAGCTGGCGGGCCATCATGTCGTTGATGGTGTAGTTGCGCACGTGGCCCATGTGCAGCTTGCCGCTGGGATAGGGCAGCATGGAGCAGGCGTAGAACTTGGGCTTTTCGGAGCCGTCGGGGTTCTTTGCGTGTTCTTGGACCAGATAGACGTCGCGGGCCTGCCAGTCTTGTTGGGCGGCCGCTTCGACGGTAGTGGGGAGGTAGCGTTCCTGCATGGGCTCGTGCGCGGTGGCGAAAAAGGGGTGAGCCGCCCCATCGCGCCGGGGCGCGGTGGCGGTCAAAACCCCTGATTATAGGAGGTGCTAGGGGCGGGCAGGGGGCGAGGGCATTTCCGGGATGCGCGCACTGGGCGCAAGGGCGCCATAAGCCAGCGTGAGGGCCGCCAGGAGGGCGCCCGCCGTGACCACCGCCGGCCAGCCGAAATGGGCGTACAGCCAGGACGATACCAGCGAACCCGAGGCGCCGCCGATGAAGTAGCAGGTGACGTAACCGGCGGTCAGGCGGCTGCGCGCTTCGGGCCGCAGGCGGTAGATGGAACTGGTGTTGGTGACGTGGACGCCCTGGATCGCCAGATCCTGCACCAGGATGCCCGCCAGCAGCGCAACGACCGACACCTGGCCGAACGCCATCAGTCCCCAGGAACCCAGAAGCAGCAGCAGGCCCACTCGGGTGGCGAGGTTGCCCAGGCCACGGTCGGCAAGGCGCCCGAAGCGGTTGGCGGCGTAGGCCCCGGCGGCGCCGGCCAGGCCAAAGAGACCGATGGTGGTGTTGCTGTATTCATAAGGCGGGCCGGCCAAAAGAAAGGTCAGCGGGGTCCACAGCATGCTGAAGGCGGCAAACAGCAGTCCGCCAATCAGGGAGCGGGCGCGGAACAGGGGTTCCTCGACGAACATGCGCAGGATCGACCCCAGCAGGCGCGGGTAGCTCATTGCCGTGGGGCTTTGGTAGCGGGGCAGCACGCGCCACAGGACGGCGGACATGCACAGCATCAGGATGGCGGCCACCCAATACACCGTGCGCCAGCTGCCCACGTCGGCCAGCGCGCCGGCCGCGGTGCGGGCCAGCAGGATGCCCAGGAGCAGCCCGCTCATGACGGTCCCGACGGCCTTGCCCCGCTCGTGGGGCGCGGCCAGCGTGGCGGCGAAGGGCACGAGGATCTGGGCGACGACGGACAGCATGCCGGTCAGGGCGGTGCCCAGGATCAGCACCGCGATGTTGCTGGCAAAGGCCGAGATCAGCAAGCCGCCCGCGGCCAGCAGGTTCATCAGCACGATAAGCGCGCGGCGCTCGAACATGTCGCCCAGCGGCACCAGCAGCATCAGGCCCACTGCGTAGCTGAGCTGCGCCGTTGTGACGATGGTGCCGGCGGCGGCGTTCGAAATCGAGAACTGCTGACCGATCGTGTGCAGCAGGGGTTGCGCGTAGTAGTTGCTGGCGACTGCCAGGCCGGTCGCCACGGACATCAGGAGGATGATGGGCGCGGTGAGCGTGGGCGTGGATTGCGTAGGAGAAGTCACTGATCTGAGGCTGAAAGGGTGATGACGGTGGGCGGCAGGCAGCTCAGGCGTCGACGCTGCCAGGCGTTTCCTGGTCCTGCTTGATCAGCAGCTTTTTCAGAAGGCCCGCCAATTGGCGGCGTTCCGCGGCGGACAGCGGTTCCAGCAGGTCGTTCAGGTCGCTCAGATAGTCCTTGAGCAGGATCTTGATCGTGCGCAGCCCATCGGCGGTGAGCGACACGATGACGCCCCGCCGGTCGTCGGGATTGGGACTGCGCACGAGCAGCCCGGCCTCTTCCAGCCGGTCCAGGCGGTTGGTCATGGCGCCGGACGTCAGCAAAAGGGCTTGCACGAGTTTTTGCGGATTCATCGCATACGGCGCGCCGGTTCGGTAGAGCGTGGCGAGCACGTCGAATTCGCCCTGATGCAGGTTGTACTGGCGAAAGGTGCGATTGACGTTGCGGGCGGCGAATGCGTTCAGGCGGAAGAGGCGGGCGACCACCGACATGGCGGCGAAGTCCTGCGCAGGGCATTCCTGCGTCCATTGCGAGATCACGAGATCGACAAGGTCATTCATGGCGGCGGGCTGGTGTGTCAATGTGAAGTATCTTCACGTAAAGACAAAATTCTAGCAGCGGCTTGCCGCCGATGCAAAGCGCGCGCCACCTGCCGAGCCAGAGACGCGCGCAAATGAAGAAGGGCCCGCCTCTTGCGAGGCGGGCCCTTCCCGGCTTGACCGGATACTGCGCGTAATGAAATTACTGCGCGGCGTCCTTCAGCTTCTTGAGCGGGCGAACCTTGACCTTGACCGAAGCCGGCTTGGCGGGGAACCAACGCTCTTCGCCCGTGAACGGATCCTTGCCGAAGCGCTTGGCCTTGGCGGGAACCTTCTGCACGGCGACCTTGAACAGGCCGGGCATCGTGAATTCGCCAGCGCCCTTCTTGTCCACGGAGCCCAGCACCGAGGTTTCCAGGCTGGCCAGGACGGCCTTGACCGACTTGGCTTCGACGCCGGATTGCTCAACGATGTAGGCGATGAGCTGGGTCTTGTTCATCGCGGCCTTGATGGCCTTGGGGGCGGCAGCGACCTTCTTGGCGGCGACGGCCTTCTTGGCAGCCGGCTTCACGGCGGGCTTGGCGGCAGTTGCCTTCTTTGCGGGCGCCTTGACGGCGGTCTTGGTGACTTTCTTGGCAGGAGCTTTAGCTTTCGTGGCCATGGTCAAAATCCGTATGTTGAGGACATGGAGCAGCGCGTGCCGGATATCGGCATTTGACGCTACGCGCCCGATGATAGCGGAAGAGTGGCGGTAAAAGCGGCTTTGCAGCGGGTTTTAAGCCACTGTTTGTTGTTTCCACGCAGAAAAGTGCCTTCTGCAAGGGGTTTCGCAAGAAGTCGTGACGTTCGCTGACGTTCTGACGGTTCGCGTTTGCGGGGCGCGCACGTGGGCCAATCGACGGCGCAACGTGCGCGCTCAGGGACGATTGCCGCGCGTGCGGATGAACCTATCTTGTGGCGCATGTTCCAATTGCGGGCGGCGCGCGCGGCGGGCATGGGCGGAACGTCCCGTGATTCGGACTTGTCCCAAGCGCGTTGCGCGCGCCCGAAGAAAACAGAACCTGGAAGTGAAGCAGCTATATGTTGATGAAGAAGTTGGCGGCGAGCCTGCTCGTTGCGACCGCCTGTATATCCAGCGCCATGGCGCAATCGATGCCGGCGCCCGCGCTTTCGGCCAAGGCGTGGCTGCTGCTGGATGAGACCAGCGGCCAGGTCATCGCGTCGCACGCGGCCACCACCCGCATCGAGCCGGCGTCCCTGACCAAGATCATGACGGCTTACGTCGTGTTCGATGCGATGACGAAGAAGGAGCTGACCGCTAGCCAGCTGGTCACCATCTCGACGCGGGCCTGGAAGGTGCCGGCAGGCAGCTCCAAGATGTTCCTGGAGCCCAACTCCAAGGTGTCGGTGGACGACCTGCTGCGCGGCCTGATGATCCAGTCAGGCAATGACGCGGCGGTTGCGCTGGCCGAGGCGGTGTCTGGCAGCGTCGAAGCCTTTGTCGCGCGGATGAACGACACCGCCGCCCGGCTGGGCTTGCACGCCACGCACTTTGCCAGCCCGCACGGGCTGCCGGATCCGAACACGTATTCCACCGCCAGCGACCTGTCGATCCTGGCCACGCGGTTCATCCGTGACTTTCCGCAGCTCTACAAGACCTACGATTCGGCCAGGCAGTTCACGTTCAACAAGATCACTCAGCCCAACCGGAACCGGCTGCTTTGGCTGGATCCCAGTGTGGACGGGCTGAAGACGGGCCATACGGCATCGGCCGGCTATTGCATCATTGCCACGGCGCAGCGGCCCAATGGCAAGGATCAGCGGCGGCTGATCACGGTGGTGGTGGGCACGGCGTCGGACAAGCTGCGCACGCAGGAAAGCCGCGAGTTGCTGGAATGGGGCTTCCAGGGGTTCAATACCATCAAGCTGTATGCGCGCGGACAGGCCGTGGCCACGCCCGAGGTCTGGAAGGGCGAGACCGACAGCCTGAAGGTGGGATTCTCGCGCGACGCCTACGTGACGGTGCCGGCCGGCGCGAAGGTCGAATCGGCCTGGGCGCCGCAAGCGCCGTTGATCGCGCCCATTGCCGCGCAGTCGACGGTGGGCGAACTGAAGGTGACGGTGGACGGCAAGCCCGCCATGCACTTTCCGGTGGTGGCGCTGGAGCCCGTGGCCGAGGCGGGCATCGCCGGGCGCGCATGGGATTCCATCCGTTTGTGGTGGCGAGGCACAGCGGGTTAACGCAACACGATTCGGAGGCAGGCGATGGCAGTGAGTTTTCCAGGCGGTCCGGCTGCGGCGCCGGGCCCAGACGATCCGCTGGCGCTGCTGTCGGCCTGTCATGGGCGCATCGCACGCCAATGCGCGACGCTGGCGCGGCTGGCGGCGCACCTGCCATCGCACGGCAGCGACACGGCGGCGCAAACCGCCGCCACCAGCGTTCGCCGGTATTTCGACACCGCGGCCGCGCATCATCATGAAGACGAAGAAGAAGACCTCTTTCCAGCCTTGATCGACTCGATGGCGGGGTCGGACGCGGTGTGCCTGCACGCGCTGGTGGACGGCCTGATGGCCGATCATCGCCGCTTGGCGGGCCTGTGGGAACCCTTGCGCCAGACGCTGTCCGAGATCGCGGCGGGGCGGCCGGCGCAATTGCCGCCGGAGCAGGTCCAAACCTTCACCGAGGCCTACGAAGCGCACATCCGGCGCGAAGAGGACGAGTTGCTGCCGATGGCGGCGCGGCTGATACCGGACGACGCGCTGGCTGCGATCGGTCAGGCCATGAAAGCGCGGCGCGGCGGCGAGGCCGGCTGAAAAGGCGCGTTGCGCGGGCGGGGGCGAGCGTTTACCCTTGCCGGACCGGCGGGAACGCCGATGCCAGGGAACAAGACAGGATGATGCTGGGGGGAATGAACGTCGCGCGCCGGCTGTTCGGTTCGTGGGTCGAGGATGTCAACCGGGTGACGCTGCGCGCCGACCTGGCGGCGGGGTTGTTGGGCGCGTTGCTGGTGCTGCCGCAGGGCGTCGCGTTCGCGACGCTGGCGGGCCTGCCTCCTGAATACGGCCTGTATTCGGCCATCGTGCCCTGTATCGTGGCGGCGTTGTTCGGCTCCAGCCGCCATGTGATGTCCGGACCGACCAACGCCAATTCGCTGGCGCTGTTTGCGGTGTTGGCGCCGCTGGCGGCCGCGGGCACCCCCGCCTACATTCAGCTTGCCCTTGCCGTGACCGTGCTGGTCGGGATCATGCAGTGGCTGGTGGGCACCTTGCGGCTGGGATCGCTGGCGCACTTTATTTCGCCGTCGGCGTTGTTTGGTTTTACCAGCGGTGCGGCCGTGCTGATCGCCGTGCATGCGCTCAAGGACGCGCTGGGTTTGCCCTCGACAGAGGCGCATGGTGCGGGCGCGGTGCTGGAAAGCATCGCCACGCATATCGGCCAGGCGCATCCTGGCGCCTTGCTGGTGACGCTGGTCACGCTGGGCACCGCGCTGCTGGCGCGCAGGCTGGACAAGCGCAAGCCATACATGCTGCTGGGCCTGGCGGCGGGGACATTCGCGGCGTGGGCCTTCAATTCGGTGGTCCCGCCGCAGGCAGGCACGCCGGTGCCTGTGCTGGGCGCAATCGCCCAACCGTGGCCGCCTTTTCATGTGCCCAGCGTCGACTGGCGCGCGCTGCCCGATCTCTTGAGCCTGGCATTTGCGTTGACCATCGTCGCATTGGCGCAATCCATCTCGATTGCCAAGGCGGTTGCGACGCGATCTGGCCAGCGCATCGACGCGAACCGGGAGTTCGTGGGACAGGGCCTGTCCAACATCGTGGGCGGCTTCTTTTCGTGCTACCTGTCCTGCGGCTCGCTCAATCGTTCCATTCCAAACTTCGAGGCGGGCGCGAAAACGCCGCTGGCGTCGGTGTTTTCCGCGCTGCTGCTGATGCTGCTGGTGGCGGTGTCCGCGCCGCTCCTGGCGTTGATCCCGCATGCGGCGATCTCGGGGCTGCTGTTGCTGGTGGCCTGGACGCTGCTGGACATTCCCCGCTGGCGTCACCTGTTGCGCACGCAACGCGGCGAATGCGCAATCGCCGCGGCCACGCTGGCCGCCACGATCGCCATCCGCATGGAGGTCGCGATCTTGCTGGGCACGGTGCTGTCGCTCATGGTGTACCTGCACCGCACGTCGCGGCCGGCGATGCGCACGATGGGCTTTGATTCGCGCGGGCCGGATCGCCGATTCGTCGTCCTGGAGCATCACCCGGACGCCTTGCCGGAATGCCCGCAGCTCAAGCTGCTGCGCATGGAGGGGTCAGTCTATTTCGGGGCGGCCGCGCACGTGGCGCAGCGGCTGCACGATCTGCGTTCGGCGCCGGGCGCGCCGCGCCATTTGCTGGTGATGGCCAAGAGCATGAACTTCATCGACCTGGCCGGCGCGCAGGTCTGGGACGACGAGTTGGCGGCGCGGCGCGCGATGGGCGGAGATCTGTATTTCCATCGGCCGCGGCCCGAGGTGATGGACATGTGGCGCCGCACCGGATTTCTGGCCCGGCTGGGCGAGGACCACATCTTTCCGGACAAGGCGACGGCGTTGCGCGAGATCTACGCCAAGCTGGACCGGAACATCTGCGCAGGGTGCACGGCCCGGATTTTTTGGGAATGCCAGCCGGACCGCCCGCAGCCCGACGGTTGAGGCGTTTGGCGGGTCAGGCTTTCTGCGGCGTCTCGGTGCCCAGATAAGCGGCCTTGACCCGCTCGTCGGCCGCGATGGCGGCCGGCGCGCCTTCGGCCAGCAGGCCGCCCCGCACCAGCACCGCGATGCGGTCCGCGTGCTTGAACACGACGTCCAGGCTGTGTTCCGTGAAAAGCACCGCAATGCGTTGCGTGTCCGCCAACTGGCGGGTCAGGCGCATCAGCGCGTGGCGTTCGTTGGTGGCCATGCCGGCGGTGGGCTCGTCCATCAAGAGCAGACGCGGCTGGTGCGCCAGCGCCATCGCAAGCTCCACCCGCTTGACGTCGCCATAGGCCAGCGTGCCGCACGCCTCGTTGGCCTTGTCCGCCATCTGCACTCGCGACAGCAGGGTCTTCGCTTCTTCAACCGCATGGCGGCCGGCGCGCCGCCATGGGTTGAACAGCAACCGGTCGCGCGAGAGCAGGGCGGTCTGAACGTTTTCCAGCACGGTCATCGAGCGGAAGGTGGCGGCGGTCTGGAAGCTGCGGCCCACGCCCAGCCGGCAGATCTTGCCGGCGGACAGGCCAACCAGTTCGCGCCCGTCCAGCCGCACCGAACCCGAGTCCGGGCGCAACTGGCCGCCCAACACATTGAAGCAGGTCGACTTGCCCGCGCCGTTCGGGCCGATCAGGGCCAGCATGTGGCCGGCTTCCAGGTCGAACGACACATCGGCCAGCGCGTCGATGCCGCCGAAGGATTTGCGCAGGTTGCGCACCTGCAGCAGGGGGGCGGCCGGGGTCATGCGGACCTCCTGCGCAGCCGGGCGGCAGCGCCTGCCAGGCCTTCGGGGAAGGCCATGACGAGCGCCAGGATCGCCAGGCCCAGCACCGCGTGCCAGTACTCGGTGCTGCGCGCCGCGGCATCCTGCAGCCAGGTGTAGGATGCCGCGCCGACGAGCGGGCCGGCCAGCGTCTGGATGCCGCCCAGCAGCACCATCACCAGTCCATCGACCGAGCGGCTGACGGCCAGCACGTCGGGCGCGATGCTGCCCTTGGAAAATGCGTACAGGGAGCCCGCCAGGCCCGCGGCGAACGAGGCGGCCACGAATCCGGCCCATTGGATGCGGCGCGTGTCCATGCCCAGCGCTTCGGCGCGCAAGGCCGAATCGCGCACGCCGCGCAGCGCGAACCCCAGCGGCGAAAACGCCAGCCGGCGCAGCCACCAGACGCCGGCCGCGCACAGCGCCAGCGTGAGGTAGTAGAACCAGGGCCCCTGCGCCAGCCAGGCCGACGGCCACAAGCCCGTCAGGCCGTTGCTGCCGCCGGTCACGTCATCCCATTGATAGGTCAGGGCCCACAGAATCTGCGCGACCGCCAGCGTCAGCATCGCCAGATACACGCCGGACAGACGCACGCAGAACCACCCGAACACCAGGGCGCCGAACGCGGCGGCAAACGGGCCCAGCAGCAGCGCCGCCTCCATGGGGATGGCGGCCAGTTTCAGGAGCAGCGCCGCGCCGTAGGCGCCCAGTCCGAACCAGGCGGCGTGGCCGAACGAGGTCATGCCCGCCAGCCCGGTCAGAAAGTGCAGGCTGGCGGCGAACAGGGCGGCGATGAGGATCTCGGTCATGAGGATGCTGAGGTAGGGCCAGGTCAGCGTCGCGACGGGCACCAGCGCCAGCAAGGCCAGCAACACGCCATAGGCCAGACGCAGGCGCGGACCCGCCGGGGATATGGGGCGCTCCGGCATGCCCGGGTGCGAAGTAGGGGCGGGGGGCTTACCCATCAGGCCCCACGGCCGCACGACCAGCACCACGGCCATCACGGCGAATTCGGCCAGCAGGGTGAGCTTGGACAGGTTGAAGACCCACGGGCCGATGGCGACCTGGCCCAGGAACACGAACAGCGCCTTGACCGAGCAGATCAGCACGGCCGCCAGGAACGCGCCAGGCACCGATCCCAAGCCGCCCACGACCACCACGACAAACGCGCTGGCGATGATTTCAAGGTCCAGGCCGAGGGTGGCGGGCACGCGCGGCGCCGCCAGCGCGCCGCCCAAGCCGGCGAGGAACGCGCCCAGCGTGAAGGCGGACGTGAACAGCCAGGCCTGATTCACGCCCAGCGCCGCCAGCATGGTGCGGTTTTCAGCGGCGGCGCGCAGCAGCCGGCCCCAGCGGGTGCGCATGAGCAGCAGCCACAAGAGGCCCAGCACGATGGGGCCGGCGGCAATCAGCAGGAGGTCGTATTCAGGGTAACGGCGGCCCAGGATCTGCACGGCGCCCGACAGGCCGGGCGCGCGGGCCGAGAACAGGTCTTCGGGGCCCCAGATGGCCAGGGCCGCGTCGCCGATGATGAGGACGAGGGCGAAGGTCGCCAGCAGCTGGAAGAGTTCGGGGGCGCGGTAAAGGCGCTTGAGCACCAGAAGTTCGGCCGCCGCGCCGATCAGGCCCGTCGCCAGCGCCGCCAGCAGCAGGCCGAACCAGTAGCCCGCGCCGCTGCCGAAATGGCTGGTGAAGGTCCAGGTCAGGTAGATGCCCAGCATGTAGAACGAGCCGTGCGCGAAGTTGACCACGCGGGTCACGCCAAAGATCAGCGACAGGCCCGCGGCGACCAGGAACAGCGCGCTGGCGTCGGCCAGGCCATTGAGCAGCTGCAGCAGCAGCCCGGACACATTCATCAGTGTGCCGGCCGCATCTTGCGTACCTGTTCGTCAGGCGGCTGCAGCCGCGCGCCGTCGATGTAGGCAAAGTCCTTCATGATGCCCTTGCCGTCTTCGACCGCGGTCACGCCCACGTAGACGCCCATCGTGGATTGATGGTCGATCTTGCGGTACTGGATCGGGCCGTAAGGCGTGTCCACCTTCAGGCCGGCAAAGGCGTCGACGAGCTTTTCCGTGTCCACGGAACCGGCGGCCTTCAGGCCCTGCGCTATCGACATCAGCGACGCGTAGCCGACCACCGACCCGACCTTGGGCGTTTCGTTGAAGCGCTTCTTGTAGGCCTCGACAAAAGTCTTGTTGGCCGGCGTGTCGATGGCATACCAGGGGTAGCCGGTGACGATCCAGCCGGTGGGGGTGTCGGCGCCCAGCGGTTCCAGATATTCGGGTTCGCCGGACAGCAGCGAGACGACCGGCATGTTTTCAAAGAGGCCGCGCGTGTTGCCTTCGCGCACGAAGCGCGTCAGGTCGGCGGCGAACAGCACGTTGAAAATGGCGTCGGGTTTGGCGTCGGCCAACGCCTGCACCACCGCGCCGGCATCCACCTTGCCCAGCGGCACGGCCTGTTCAGCGACGAATTCCACGTCGGACTGGAACGACTGCATCATGGCCTTGAAGGTGGCCACGGCGGATTGCCCGTATTCGTAATTGGGGTAGACGATGGCCCAGCGCTTCTTGCGCAGGGCCAGCGCCTTGGGAGCCACCGCCGCCACGTGCATCCAGGTGGACGGACGCAGGCGGTAGGTGTAGCGGTTGCCTTCCTGCCAGGTGATCTTGTCGGTCAGCGGTTCGGCGGCCAGGAAGAACACCTCTTGCTGCTTGGCGAAATCGGTCAGCGCCAGGCCGGTGTTGGAAAGAAACCCGCCGAACAGCAGCTCGACTTTTTCGCGCGCCAGCAGTTCCTGCGCGGCGCGGACCGAATCACCCGGATTGCCGTTGTCGTCGCGCGAGATGACTTCGAGTTTTCGGCCCAGGACGCCACCCGCGGCGTTGACCTCGTCAAGCGCCAGCTGCCAACCCTTTTTGTACGGTCCCAGGAAGGCGGGAATGGCTTTGTAGCTGTTGATCTCGCCGATGCGGATGGGCGGTTCCTTGTCTTTGGCGGCGGCGGGGGCGGCCGGAGCCAGGGCCA
Organism: Achromobacter sp. GbtcB20; assembly: GCF_019091095.1. Classification (NCBI taxonomy): domain Bacteria; kingdom Pseudomonadati; phylum Pseudomonadota; class Betaproteobacteria; order Burkholderiales; family Alcaligenaceae; genus Achromobacter; species Achromobacter sp. GbtcB20. The sequence continues at coordinate 28,151 of NZ_JAGXJZ010000036.1, forward strand.
GGGCCAGGATCGCGGGCGCAAGCGCGCGGCGCAGCAAAGTGAGGCAGGGACGGATCATGGTGGAGTAATCGCAGGCTGAAGATGAATCGGGCCTCGCGCGCGCCTGGGGCGCCGCCGGTGCGGCCTAATTGAAACATGGGCCTCGGCGCAGCGGCAAATTAATGGCAATAAAAAGCCGGCAACAAGAAGCGGGCAACAAGAAGCCGGTGACCCGTCCTGCCATAGGTTGACACCTACGGCACGGTATCCGTAGCAGGCTACGGACTGAACACCCGGTGAACTTC
>NZ_JAGXJZ010000360.1:0-330 GCF_019091095.1 Achromobacter sp. GbtcB20
GGCAAGGACGATGCGCTGTTCGATGCCGTAACGCCGGCCCAGCGCGCCCTGCTGTCCGACCCCCAGACCTCGGGCGGCCTGCTGGTGTCCTGCGCGCCGGAAGCAGCCGACGAGGTCCTGGCCCTGTTCGCGCGCGAGGGCTTCGGCGAGGCGAAAGTCGTCGGCCGCATGACGCAAGGCGTGGCGCGCGTCGTCGTGCGCGGCTGAACCCGGCGCGCCGGCTGGCGCCGGCACGCACGGCGGCGTCGACCGGCACGGTATTTCTAGATGTCAACAGGAATATTTTGCATCTGCAAGGCAACATAGTTGCATTCCTGAGAATTGTCGGTT
>NZ_JAGXJZ010000361.1:0-329 GCF_019091095.1 Achromobacter sp. GbtcB20
GGTACGAGGCGCGCCAGGCCGGCAGGCCGCGCAGCACCGTCATGGGGATGCCCGACAGTTCGATGTAGCAGACCGCCCGCCCCGGGATGCCCGTGTTGACGATCGAGACCAGGTCGCCGTGGAAGAAACCGGTCGGCACGGCGGCGCGGATTTCAAGCTCCATGCGGCGCCAGGCGGCTACGTCACCCACTCCGATAAAACACTTGAATTGGTCCGAATTCGGAGTGAACTCGGCCGAGAAGCGCGCGTTCACCCAGGGCATGGCGCTTCGGATCCATTCGGCGAAGACGCGCTGGCGCTCCTGCGGACTCATGGCGTTCAGCCGTTCG
>NZ_JAGXJZ010000362.1:0-328 GCF_019091095.1 Achromobacter sp. GbtcB20
GCGCTTTGTCATGGTTTGCGCCTGTTCTTTTGCTTGCGCGAGGATTAGTGCATATTCTTCTTCAGCCGCTTTTATCTCAGCCCTATCTTTACTCGCTATCCGAGGTTGAGGTCCCGCAACTTTCTTGGCAAAAGATATCTCAATATCCTCAGGGAATTGCTTGTATTCACCGGTAGTCGTATTGAAAATTGACTTCGCTTCGAGAGAGGGATGCTTCTGTTGAGCAATCTGGTCTTCAGTTGCATCGGCAATCTCATTTATGCAATCAAAAATTTTACGGTAATGGTCTGCCTCGAGCCCGTGAATAAAAAAATGAGGCTGGCTCAAG
>NZ_JAGXJZ010000363.1:0-328 GCF_019091095.1 Achromobacter sp. GbtcB20
GGTAGCCGTGTGCGCCGGGCAGTTCGGTTCCGCGCACCAGGCGCAGGCGGCTGCGGTCGCCGGCGCGCAGGCGCCGCACCCGTTCCGGCACCCCGGCGCACAGGGCAGCCAGGGCGCTGCCGCGCTGGTCCAGCTGGGCAGCCACCTCGGCGGGGCTATAGCCGAGCAGTTGTTCAATGGAAGGGCTGACGTAAAGCAGGGCGCCGCTGGCGCAATCGATACTAAACGCGATGTCCCCGCCGATTTCGGCGATCACACGGAACTGCTCGGCCAATCCCGGGGCGGTTATGCCGGAACCGTCAACGCTGGCGCTACAGTGCATCACGTC
>NZ_JAGXJZ010000364.1:0-328 GCF_019091095.1 Achromobacter sp. GbtcB20
CGAGGCCGTCACCGTGCCCTGCTTGATCGAGGTGGCCAGCCGCACCTTGGCGTTGATCGCCTTGCCGGACGCCTGGAACTGCTGCTGATGCTTGTGCTTGGCAGCGTTGAACAGCTTGCCCAGGATGCGGTCGTGCAGGTCGATGATTTCGTCGGTGACGGTGGCCATGCCCTCGATGGCGAGCGCACCAGGGTCGCGTAGCGGCGCTGCGCCTCGAACTTGGTCAGATCGGCGGGCGTCATCTGGCCGCCTTCGCGGGCGATCTTGAGCAGGCGGTTCTGGTGCACCGACCGCTCGATGCCGGAAGGCAGGTCGTGCGCCTGCCAGG
>NZ_JAGXJZ010000365.1:0-327 GCF_019091095.1 Achromobacter sp. GbtcB20
CGATGGCCTACCCGAACCTGCCGGCGCTCGACACCATCACCGATTACCGTCCGAAGATGCCGCTGCGGATCTTCACGGCCGATAACGTCCTGATCGGCGAATTCGGCGAAGAACGCCGGACCCTGGTGCGCTTCAAGGACATCCCCGACGTCATGAAGAAGGCCGTGCTCTCGATCGAGGACGACCGCTTCTACCAGCACGGCGGCGTCGACTACATGGGCATCCTGCGCGCGGCCCTGCACAACGCGACCAGCGGCTCGCGCCAGGGCGCCTCGACCATCACCCAGCAGGTGGCACGCAACTTCTTCCTGTCGTCGGAACAGACCC
>NZ_JAGXJZ010000366.1:0-326 GCF_019091095.1 Achromobacter sp. GbtcB20
GAACGGAAGAAGCCCGGATCCGCGCCGGCGTGGGCAAGCGGCCGGGGGTGACCGCGCACGACTCCATTGTGATGCAGCGTGTGCGGGGGGTACAGCATACACTAGCGACCTCAGCGCCGATCGAGAAGGCGCTTGCTTCCATTGGAATGCAGGCTGCGCGGCAGGACATGCAGACAGCCACCACGGTACTTCGCATCGCGAAGATGGACTGTCCGACCGAGGTAAGTCTGATCCTCGGCAAGCTGCAAGGCATGCCGGGCGTGCAGGGGATGGATTTCAACCTGGTGCAGCGAACGCTCACGGTTCGGCACACACCCGACGCCTTC
>NZ_JAGXJZ010000367.1:0-325 GCF_019091095.1 Achromobacter sp. GbtcB20
ATCGGCTACCGGGCGAAGATCGCGTTTGCGAAAGAGCGCCAGAGCCGCTGGTTCGGCTGGCTGCGCCGCTTCGGGGCGAAAACCATGCTGCTGTCCTGGCTGCCGGGCATCGGCGACCCCTTGTGCTCGCTGGCGGGCTGGCTGCACCTGCCGTTCTGGCCGAGCGTGATGTACATGGCCATCGGCAAGCTCGCGCGCTATCTCACCATGACGGCGGCGCTGCTGTACATACCGGACGGGTTCTGGAAGCAGATCGGGGACATGGTTACGCAGGTCACCGGTTGATCCTGGTCGCGTCGGATGCATACCCGATGCGATTCGGATG
>NZ_JAGXJZ010000368.1:0-325 GCF_019091095.1 Achromobacter sp. GbtcB20
GGGGTCTATAAGTAAAGCCGGGGTAGGCGCCTTATTGTCGATCCTGCTGATATGCGCTTCGGTGACGCTCGACTACATTCTTGAGTGTGTTTTACCTCTACACCGGGGGGAATGGCTTATCCGCTCCCGATATGAATGGTCAATTTTTCGAGCTCGATACGCTTTCGCGTATGGAGAGAGTTTTCGAATAGGACAGGACGTGTTGAATGCAGGGGTTGCGACCACCGCCGGCCCTAACCGGCCAGACATCAAGTCTTCTATTTTGTCTTCCCAATCGTTGCCATGTACCCGGAAAAGGTGATCTTCTCGTCGGCGTAGAAAGACC
>NZ_JAGXJZ010000369.1:0-325 GCF_019091095.1 Achromobacter sp. GbtcB20
CCACGTTGGCCGCGCTGCCGCCGTCGTAGGTCTTGTTCAGGCCGGTGGCGCTGGCGGTCAGGCTGCGTTTCAGGGTATCGGCGCTGGTGGGGCCGGTGGTCGACGCCAACGCGTAGTTGCCGGCGTCCTGGCCACTCAAGGCGATGCCGCTGACGCTGACCGTCTTGCCGTTGCCGGCGTTCTTGTCGCCGAAGCTGGCGCTGGCGCTGTACTCCAGCACGTCGCCCACGACACGGTCGTCGGTGAAGCCGACGGTGGCGGCGTTGCTGCCGTCATAGGTCTTGTTCACGCGGGCGGCGCTGGCGGTCAGGCTGCGTTTCAGGAT
>NZ_JAGXJZ010000037.1:0-27233 GCF_019091095.1 Achromobacter sp. GbtcB20
GTGGATTTATCCATTGGACACCTCCTTCAAGTATTGTCTACTTTTACGAGTGTCCGGAAAACCCGGGTTAGCTCAGTCAGACACCGTCAGGGACGTAGACGGCGTCTTGCGGCGTGATGATGACGCTTCGCGAGTAGGTGGCGCTTTGGTGTCTGACACCCACATAGACGGGCTACAAGCTTGAAAGGTGCTTCTTGGGTGTCAGACACCCATCCTGGCGAAGGCGCTCGTTCGTGGCAGGTGTCAGTCACCACCAAGTGGTCCGTCACTAATCATCAATTGAACTCAAGTCTCCGATGGGCGGCGCGCGTGCCGACCGTCAAGCTGTAGCAGCCCGTCGCCGCGCGCCGCCCATCACCGCCTCCCCCCAAGTGATGCTGGAGCCTTAGCACCCCAATCCCCGCCGGCGCGCAAGCGACCACCGCCTCGACGCCCCACACCGCGTATGCCGATCGTGGCCGCCCGCGCGGCCGCGATTCGGCGGGCCCCGCAAGACTCTTCCCCGACCATGGCTCTAGCAGCGTCCCAACCCGGCACATCGCAGCTCCTCGGTGCGGGCGGCAGGGGCGCGAGCGCCGTCGATGCGCCCGAGGGAATCTGCAGGGAGCCGAAGGCGGACGAAGATGACGAGGGGGAAGTCCGGAGCGAAGGCTCCGGACCGCAATCGTGGGCGATCGTGCCCCTGCCGACCGCGCCGAGGGGCGGGAGCAGAACGCCAACACGCGAACTCAGGCCTACCGTCAAACCAGAGCCAACGTCAAACCCAGCTCAACTCCCCATCGCCACACCCCCTCCAGCCGTCCCCATTTCCCTCCCCATCCAGCATCCCTAAATACTTTCCCTCATTTGCACACCCACCACTTCCGATATATATTTCAAGCCTAAACTATCCAGACCTAAATATCTGCGGCTTCCGCTCCGGCACCAAGAGCGACTGTCGCGTACTTGGAGCGTATACGGCAATGAAGATAGTCTGCATCGGCGGCGGTCCCGCCGGCCTGTATTTCGGTCTGCTCATGAAACTGCAGAATCCCGCCAACGAAGTCACCGTCATCGAACGCAACCGTCCGTATGACACTTTTGGCTGGGGCGTGGTGTTCTCCGACGCCACCATGCAGAACCTGCGTGAGGCCGACCCGGTCTCGGCGCAAACCATTGGCGATGCATTCAACCATTGGGATGACATCGACATCCATTTCAAGGGACGCAGCATCCGCACCAGCGGTCACGGCTTCATCGGCATTGGCCGCAAGAAGCTTCTGAACATCCTGCAGGCGCGTTGCGAGGATGTTGGCGTCAAGCTTGTGTTCGAGAACTTCGTTCAGGATGATCAGGCCATCGCCCGCGAGTACGATGCCGACCTCGTCATTGCCTCGGACGGCATCAACAGTCAGATCCGCACCCGCTACGCGGACACGTTCCATCCCGATATCGATCAGCGCCGCTGCCGCTTCGTGTGGCTGGGCACGAAAAAGGTGTTCGACGCGTTCACCTTTGCCTTCGTGCAGACCGAGCACGGCTGGTTCCAGGCGCACGCTTACCGCTACGAAGATGGCATGTCCACGTTCATCGTGGAAACGCCCGAGGAAACCTGGCAAGCCGCCGGCATCGAGCAGATGAGCCAGGAAGAGGGCATTGCGTATTGCGAAAAGTTGTTCGCGCCCTGGCTGGATGGCAACAAGCTCATCAGCAACGCCTCGCACCTGCGCGGCTCGGCGATCTGGATCCGCTTCCCGCGGGTCATCTGCAATACGTGGGTCCATTGGAACGATCTGGAAACCGCGCGCGGCACGCGCCGGGTGCCGGTTGTGCTGATGGGCGATGCGGCGCACACCGCGCATTTTTCCATCGGCTCGGGCACCAAGCTGGCGCTGGAAGACGCGATTGAGCTGGCGCGCTGCCTGAGCGGCGCGGAAGGCAGCGTGGAGGCGGGCCTGCATCACTACGAGGAAGTGCGCAGCGTCGAGGTGTTGAAGATCCAGAACGCGGCGCGCAATTCCACTGAATGGTTTGAAAACGTCGAGCGTTACGCCGAACTGGAACCGGAGCAATTCGCCTATTCGCTGCTGACCCGTTCGCAGCGCATCTCGCACGAGAACCTGCGTCTGCGCGACCCGGCCTGGCTGGAAGGATTTGAACGCTGGATCGCCGAACGCGCCGGCGCCGCCACGCCCGAGGGCCGGCGTCCGGCCATTCCGATGTTGACGCCGTATCAGGTGCGCGGCGTGCGGCTGAAGAACCGGATCCTGGTGTCGCCGATGGCCATGTACTCGTGCACGGACGGGGTGCCGGGCGATTTCCACCTGGTTCACCTGGGCGCGCGCGCCATGGGCGGGGCGGGGCTGGTGATGGTGGAGATGACCTGCGTGTCGCCGGACGGCCGCATCACCCCGGGGTGCCCGGGCCTGTGGAACGACGAGCAGCAGCAGGCGTTTGCCCGCATCGTGAATTTCGTGCACAGCAACAGCGATGCGCGTATCGGCATGCAGTTGGGTCACGCGGGCCGCAAGGGGTCGACGCAGCTGGGCTGGCAGAAGATCGATCATCCGCTGGCCGAAGGCAACTGGCCGCTGGTCTCGGCGTCGGCGCTGCCGTACATCGAAGGCGTGTCGCAGACGCCGCGCGCCATGACGCGCGAGGACATGGATCAGGTGCGCGACAACTTCGTGGCGGCCGCGCGCCGCGCGGCGGCGGCCGGGTTCGACTGGCTGGAGCTGCACTGCGCGCACGGTTACCTGTTGTCCAGCTTCATTTCGCCGCTGACGAACCAGCGCGAAGACGAATACGGCGGCAGCCTGGAAAACCGCCTGCGCTTCCCGCTGGAGGTTTTCCATGCGGTGCGCGCGGTGTGGCCGGAAGATAAGCCGATGTCGGTGCGGATCTCGGCCAGCGACTGGGTGGAAGGCGGCATTACCGCGGACGACGCGGTCGAGATCGCGCGTCACTTCAAGGCGGCGGGCGCCGACATGATAGATTGCTCGTCCGGTCAGGTCAGCAAGGAAGAAAAGCCGGTGTACGGCCGCATGTTCCAGACGCCGTTTGCCGACCGCGTCCGCAACGAAGCGGGCATCCCCACGATTGCCGTGGGCGCCATCTTCGAGGCCGACCACGCCAACGGCATCATCGCCTCGGGCCGCGCGGACCTGTGCGCGCTGGCACGTCCCCATTTGGCTGACGCCTCCTGGACGCTGCGCGAAGCGGCGCGGGTGGGCTATGTTGATGTGGCGTGGCCAAGCCAGTATTTCGCGGGCAAGCGCCAGCTGGAAACCAACTTCGAACGCGCCGCCGCCATGGCGCAACTGGACATCAAATGAACGCACAACCGTTACCGCTTGCCGGGCGTCACGCCCTGGTGACGGGCGGCGCGCGCGGTATCGGCCTGGCCAGCGCACGGTCGCTGCTGCAGCGCGGCGCGCGCGTCACGCTGCTGGGCCGCGACGGCGGCGCGCTGGATGCCGCGACCGACGAACTGGCCCGGCTGGGTCAGGTGCAGGCGGTCAGCGCCGACATCGCCGACGAGGCGTCGGTGCGCGCGGCCTTCGCGCAGGCCGAGACCGAGTTCGGGCCGGTGCTGGTGCTGGTGAACAACGCGGGCCAGGCGGTCAGCCAGCGGTTTGACCGCACGGACGCGGCGCTGTGGAACCAGATGCTGGCTGTCAACCTGACCGGCACGTTCCACTGCATCCAGGCCGCGCTGCCGGGCATGCTGCAGGAAAAGTGGGGCCGCGTCATTAACGTGGCCAGCACGGCAGGCCTGATCGGCTATGGGTATGTAAGTGCCTACTGCGCCGCCAAGCACGGTGTGATCGGGCTGACCCGGTCGCTGGCGCTGGAAACGGCGCAAAAGGGCGTGACGGTCAATGCTGTGTGCCCCGGCTACACCGAGACCGACATCGTGCGCGGTGCGGTCGCCAACATCGTTGAAAAGACCGGCATGACGCCGGACGCCGCTCGCCTGAAGCTGGCCGAGCGCAACCCGCAGGGCCGCCTGGTGCAGCCCGAGGAAGTGGCCGAAACGGTCGCGTGGCTGGCCCTGCCGGCCTCCGCCTCCATCAACGGCCAGGCGATCGCCGTCGACGGCGGCGAAGTGATGACCGGCTGAGTCCGGCGCCCCAACCATCCAGCATTCACGAACGGAGACACCATGAGCACCCAGCCCGAAGAACACACCATGAAGCATCACAAGCGTCCCATCGCCGGTTACCAGGCGAAGACGTTCCTGTGGCAGGTGTCGGACGACGGCAAGGTCGGCACCATCACGCTGAACCGTCCCGAGCGCAAGAACCCGCTGACGTTCGATTCGTACGCGGAACTGCGCGATTTCTTCCGGTCGCTGGTGTATGCCACCGACGTCAAGGTGGTGGTGGTGACGGGCGCGGGCGGCAATTTCTGCTCGGGCGGCGACGTGCACGAGATCATCGGCCCGCTCACGAAGATGAGCATGCCGGAACTGCTGGACTTCACGCGCATGACGGGTGATCTGGTCAAGGCGATGCGGGCGTGCCCGCAGCCCATCGTGGCGGCGGTGGACGGCGTGTGCGCCGGCGCGGGCGCGATGGTGGCGCTGGCCTCGGACATGCGGTTGGGCACGCCGGCGGCGCGCACCGCGTTCCTCTTCACCCGTGTGGGTCTGGCGGGCGCCGACATGGGCGCGTGCACGCTGCTGCCGCGCATGATCGGCCAGGGCCGCGCTTCCGAGCTGCTGTACACGGGCCGCGCGATGACGGCGGACGAGGGCGCAAGCTGGGGCTTTTTCAATGCGCTGCACGAGTCCGGCAAGCTGCTGGAAGCGGCGCAGACGCTGGCCGCGCAGCTGGCCGCGGGTCCGACCTTCGCGCACGGCGTGACCAAGAAGCTGCTGCATCAGGAATGGAACATGGGCGTGGACGAAGCCATCGAGGCCGAAGCCGAGGCGCAGGCCATCTGCATGCAGACGCGCGATTTCCATCGCGCCTACGAGGCCTTCGTGGCCAAGCAAAAGCCTGTCTTCGAGGGGAATTGACGATGCGCGACGCAAGCTGGCTGGACTGGCCCTTTTTCGACGACGCGCATCGCAAGCTGGCGCATGAGGTCGACGCCTGGTGCGAGCAATCGCTGGGCGACGTGGACCATCACGATGCGGACGCAGCGTGCCGGAAGCTGGTCAAGGCCATGGGCCAGGCCGGCTGGCTGCGGTATGCGGTGGCGGGCGGCCCGGGCGGGGCCTGGGGCGGCGCGCTGCCCGAGGTCGATTCGCGCGCGGTGTGCATCCTGCGCGAGACCTTTGCCCGCCATGAAGGGCTTGCGGACTTTGCGTTTGCGATGCAGGGGCTGGGCAGCGGCGCGATTTCGCTGATGGGTTCGGATGCGCTGCGTCAGCATTATTTGCCGCGCGTGGCGCGCGGCGAGGCGATTGCGGCCTTCGCGCTGTCCGAACCCGACGCGGGCTCGGACGTGGCGGCGCTGGCGTGCGAGGCCAAGCTGGACGGCGACCATTACGTGCTGAACGGCGCCAAGACGTGGATCTCCAACGGCGGCATTGCGGACTTCTACTGCGTTTTTGCGCGCACGGGCGAAGCGCCGGGGGCGCGCGGCATCAGCGCGTTCGTGGTGGACGCGGATACGCCGGGGTTCGAGGTGTCTGAGCGCATAGACCTGATTGCGCCGCACCCGCTGGCGACGATCACGTTCGATAACTGCCGCGTGCCGGCCACGCACCGGCTGGGCGAGGCGGGGCAGGGATTCAAGCTGGCCATGATGACGCTGGATATCTTCCGCGCATCGGTGGCGGCGGCGGCGCTGGGCTTTGCACGCCGGGCGCTGGATGAAGGATTGGCGCGCGCCAAGACGCGCCGCATGTTCGGCCAGACGCTGGCCGACCTGCAACTGACGCAAGCCGCGTTGGGCGACATGGCGACCGCCATCGATGCCTCGGCGCTGCTGACGTACCGCGCCGCGTGGATGCGCGACGTGCAGAAGCTGCGCACCACGCGCGAAGCCGCGATGGCCAAGATGACGGCCACCGAGTCGGCGCAGACCGTGATCGACCGGGCCTTGCAGATGTTCGGCGGCGCGGGCGTGGTGTCGGGGATGCCGGTGGAGAAGCTTTACAGGGAAATCAGAGCGCTGCGTATCTACGAAGGCGCCACGGAAGTTCAAAAGTTGATCATCGCCCGTGAACTGCTGAAGGCGTAAAGGGGCCATCGAGCGCCTGCCTTTTGCAACGTAAACCGCATCGCACTAGCCAAGGGGAATTTTCATGGAAGTATCCGCCCACATCGACACCTTCGCCCGGGACAACTTGCCCCCCGGCGAACAATGGCCTGAGTTCCTGCTGGACGGCCCCGACGTGGCCTATCCGAAGCGTTTCAATTGCGCGGTGGAATTGGTGGACGCCATGGTCGGGCGCGGCCACGGCGACCGCGTGGCCTTGCGCTGGCGCCAGGACGGCAAGCCGGCGTCGATGACCTATCGCGAACTGGCGGCGCTGACCAACCGCATCGCGCATGTGCTGACCGAGGACATGAAGCTGGTGCCGGGCAATCGCCTGCTGTTGCGCGGGCCGAACAATCCGATGATGGCGGCGTCGTGGCTGGCCGCGATCAAGGCGGGCCTGGTGACGGTGCCGACGATGCCGCTGCTGCGTTCCAAGGAACTGAAGCAGATCATCGAGAAGGCGCAGATCCAGGCAGTGCTGTGCGACGTGCGCCTGAAGGACGAGGCGCAGTTCTGCGCGCAGCCGGACCACGAGAACCATTGCCCGGGCCTGGCGCAGGTCATGTATTTCAATGACACGGCAGCCGATGCGCTGGATTCGCTGGCCGCCGGCAAGCCGGATACGTTCGAGGCCTGCGATACGGCGGCGGACGATGTGTGCCTGATTGCGTTCACCAGCGGCACGACGGGCGCGCCCAAGGGCTGCATGCATTTTCATCGCGACGTGCTGGCGATGTGCGATCTGTTCCCCAAGCATGTGATCAAGCCGGGGCCGGACGACATTTTCTGCGGCACGCCGCCGCTGGCGTTCACGTTCGGCCTGGGCGGGCTGCTGTGCTTTCCGCTGCGGGTGGGCGCCAGCACGGTGCTGGCCGAAAAGCTGTCGCCGGAGAGCCTTCTGGAACTGATCCAGGAATTCCGCGCGACGATCGTGTTCACGGCGCCGACCTTCTACCGGCAGATGGCGGCGCTGGTGGGAAAGTTCGATCTGTCTTCGCTGAAGAAGAGCGTGTCGGCGGGCGAGGCGCTGCCGGATGCGACGCGCCAGCTCTGGAAGGATGCGACGGGGATCGAGATGATCGACGGCATCGGGGGCACGGAGATGATCCACGTGTTCGTGTCGAGTCCGCCGGAGTCGGTGCGCCGCGGCGCAATCGGCCGCGTGGTGCCGGGCTATGTGGCGCAGATCGTGGACGACGAGATGAAGCCGGTGCCCAATGGCACGGTGGGCCGCCTGGCGATCAAGGGGCCGACCGGCTGCCGTTATCTGGCGGATGATCGCCAGCGCCGCTTTGTGCAGAACGGCTGGAATCTGCCGGGCGATACGTTCGTGCAGGACGACGACGGCTATCTGTTCTATCAGGCGCGCAACGACGACATGATCGTGTCGGCGGGCTACAACATCGCGGGCCCGGAAGTCGAGGACGCGCTGCTGCGCCATGAGGCGGTGGCGGAATGCGGGGTGGTGGGCGCGATGGATGACGAGCGCGGGCAGGTGGTGAAGGCGTTCGTGGTGCTCAAGCCGGGCTTTGCGCCCAGCGCGGAACTGGTGACGGCGATGCAGACGTTCGTGAAGGCGAACATTGCGCCCTACAAGTACCCGCGCGCGATCGAGTTCGTGGATGCGTTGCCGCGCACGGAAACCGGCAAGCTGCAGCGCTTTGCGCTGCGCAAGATGGCATAAGCAGGCAATCGGCAACAAGGAAACATCATGGCAGCACCCTTCGTGAGTCAGGTAGAAGTCCGCTTCCGGCATTGCGACCCGGCGGGCATCGTGTTCTATCCGCGCTATTTCGAGATGATCAATGATTTCGTCGAGGAGTGGTTCGACAAGGGAATGGGGCTGCCATTTCATGCGCTGCACGTGGAGCGGCACATCGGCACGCCGATGGCGTCGGTGACGTGCGATTTCAGCGCGCCAAGCCGCTGGCACGAAAAGCTTCGTCAGACGCTTTCGGTGCAACGCATCGGCGGGGCGTCGTTCAAGGCGCTGGTGCGTTTTGAAGGGCCTGACGGGCAGTTGCGGTTGTCGGCGACGCTGACGATCGTGACGGTGGATCTGCGGACGATGAAGTCGATGCCGCTGCCCGCGGATCTGCGGGAACGCATGCAGGATTATCTGGCAACCGCGGCATAAGCGGGCGCCACCCTGTGGTTTGTTTATTTGATCAATAGGATGAGACGTTATGAAGATTCTGCAACCGCCGGATTGGATGGCGCCCCGGGGCTATTCGAATGGTGTGCTGACCGAGATGCAGGTGGGCAGCAAGCTGGTGTTCGTAGGCGGACAGGTGGGCTGGAACGGGCAGCAGCAGTTCGAGTCCGATGACTTCGCGGACCAGGTGCGTCAGGCGCTGCTGAACATCGTGCAGATCCTGGCCGAGGGCGGGGCGAAGCCGGAACATATCGTGCGGATGACGTGGTATGTGACCGACAAGAAGGAATACGTGGCGGCTTATCCGGGCATCGGCAAGCACTACCGGGAGTTGATCGGCCGGCATTTCCCGGCGATGACGGCGGTGGAGGTTGCCGATCTGGTGGAGGATCGCGCGAAGGTCGAGATTGAAGTGACTGCGGTGGTGCCTGCGCAGTAACGCGTTAATCGGCTTGACGGTGTACCGAAGGTTCGCCGCTTTTGCTGCCCGGCCGGCACCGGGGGGCTGGAGCGGCGGGCCTTTGGTGCTTTTGGCTGCGGTTTTATTTGGTCTTTTGGCGGGGTTTTGCTGGGGCCGGTGTCTGACACCTTCATGATGCCTCGGTGCCGTTCTTAAGACGCCCGGCGCGTCGTCGGCCTGGGGCGCGCGGGGCTACGATTGCGGTCCGGAGCCTTCGCTCCGGACTCCCCCTTCGTCATCTTCGTCCAGGCCTTCGGCCTTCCCTTCAGATTCCCTCGGGCGCATCTACACGCCCCGCGCACCCCAGGCCGCCGCCACGCCGGGCTCGGGTGAATTCAGCTTGGCGGGCGCTGGGGAGGGCGGCGTTCTTGAGGTTATTGCCTGCGGTGGCTTCGGTATGAAGCATCTTGCGTTGCCCGCCCCACTGCGGCCGCGCGGGCGGCCTGGTGGGGCTTACGCGGTGTCTTGCGGCTGGCGGGTGCGCTGCGCGCTCGCGGCTTGCGTTGCTTCAGCGGTCCACCTCATCCCGCCGCGCGCCGCGTTTCTCTCGGCAGTTCTCCAAATCGCTCCCGGTAATACTCCGAAAACCTGCCCAAGTGCCCAAACCCCACGCTTAGCGCCACCTCCGTGACGCTCGCGTCCGGCTGGGTCTTCAGCCGTGTTCTCGCCGCGTCCAGCCGGAAGGCGCGCAGCGCATTCATCGGCGTGGTGTTCCGGTGTTCCTGGAACAGCCGCGTGAGCGCGGTGGCGCTGGCGCCGGCGTGGCGGGCGATGGCGTTCAGGGTCAGGGGGGCGCCCAGGCGTTCGCGCATGTAGGTCTCGGCGATGCTGAGGCGGCGCGGGACGGTGTTGGGCTGGCCTGCGTGGGTTTGCCAGGTGTTGGGCTGGTTGTAGAGCAGGTGCAGGACCAGGGTGTCTTCCAGGTGCTCCAGCCACGCGGCGGGTGGGCGGCGGGCGCCGTCGTCCAGGGTGGGAAGCAGGTGGATGAGGCTGGTCATCATGCTGCGCCAGGCGGCGCCGATGGGGGTGTCCAGGCGCAGAGCGGGGGTGAAGTCCAGGGGGCCTGCGGCGGCGTCGCCGAAGGCGCGTTGGCCCATGGCTTCCAGTTTGCCTCTTGGGATCTTGAGCAGCAGTTGTTCGCAGCCGGCCTCCCAGTGCAGGCGCAGGCGGCGGTTGGGGGCGATGACGGCGGCGCAGTCGGGGTCGGCGTTGACGCCTTCGTCGCCGCATTCGATGCGGGCGCGGCCGCGCAGCGGCACCTGGACCAGCATGAAGTCCTGCAGGCGGTCGGGTTCGATGTGGACTTCGGCGCCGTAGCGCAACGTACAGACGGTCAGCGAGCCGAATCGGCCCCGGTTCAGCTCCGCATCGACGCGTCCGCCTTTCCAGGTGAGGCGGTGGTCCTTCAGGGCTTCGGACACGCGCGCGCGGGTCTCATCCTGTTGCGTGGAGCTGAAGACGCGCCGTTGCAACAAGGGCGCCAGCTCGATTCGGGACCAGCCGTGCATGGAAGCCTCCGGGACGGGACCGATCCCGTATCTGGAGGCAGCGTAATGTAATCGGGCCGCATTGGGAATTAAGTGAATCCCGGATAAGGGTGGCGGTATTCGGATAGAGCTGGGGTGGACGCGGCCCTAATCTTGCCGGGAGGCGCCGTGCAGGGTGGTTGGCGCCTGTTGGAATGCAGACGCCGCGGCGCGTAAGCTGGGCGACTTGGATCGGCGGCATGCGTGTACCGACGGCAGACGGGTTCTGTCAGCTTTCCGCCAGCGCGGCTGGCGGCGAATACGGGGTGGCACATGAATCGAAATCGATGGAGCCGGCGCGCGCTGGCGGCGCTGGTTTGCGTGGGGGCGGTGGCGGGCGCGGCGGGTGCGGCGTCGGCAGCGGACAAGGTGAAGGTGGGGCTGCTGACCACGCTGTCGGGGCCGGGCGCGGCGTTGGGCAACGAGATCCGGGACGGCTTCAATCTGGCGCTGCAGCATACGGGCGGCAAGCTGGGCGGGCTGACGGCGGAAGTGGTGGTGGCCGATGACCAGCAGAAGGCGGATACGGGGCGTCAGGCGGTGGAACGGCTGCTCAAGCGCGACCGGGTGAACGTGATGACGGGCATCGTGTTCTCGAATGTGCTGCTGCCGGTGATGCCGGCGATCCTGCAGTCGGACACGATCTATCTGAGCACGAACACGGGGCCCGAGAATTACGCGGGCGCGGGCTGTAATCCGAATTTCTTCGCGGTGGCCTGGCAGAACGAGGACATCCCGGCGGCGATGGGCAAGTACGCGGCCGACCAGGGCTACAAGCGCGTGGCGCTGATCGCGCCGGACTATCCGGGCGGACGCGAGTCGCTGAACGGGTTCAAGCGGCTGTACAAGGGCGGCGTGGCAGAGGAAATCTATACGCAGCTCGGTCAGCTGGACTATGGCGTGGAGATCACGCAGCTGCGCGCCAGCAAGCCCGATGCGGTGTTCTTCTTTTTGCCGGGCGGCATGGGCGTGAATTTCATCAAGCAGTTCAATGGGGCGGGCCTGTCCAAGGACATCGCGTTGCTGGCGCCGGGCTTTTCGGGTGACGAGGACACGATCGCGGCGGTGGGCGCGCCGATCAAGGGCCTGCGCAACACGGCGCAATGGGCGGCAGAACTCGACAACCCCGCCAACCGCAAGTTCGTCGAGGATTTCAAGAAGACATACAACCGCAGCCCGTCGCTGTATGCATCGCAGGGCTATGACGCGGCAATGCTGCTGGACAGCGCGGTGCGCCAGACGGGCGGCAAGCTGGATGCCGAGTCGCTGCGGCCGGCGCTGCGCCGCGCGGACTTCAAGTCGGTGCGGGGCGATTTCAAGTTCAACCGCAACCAGTATCCGGTGCAGAACTATTACCTGCGCGTGGTCGAGGCGGACGCCAGCGGCAAGCTGTCGAACAAGCTGTCGGGCACGGTGCTGACCCAATACCAGGATCCCTTTGCCGCCGCGTGCCAGATGAAGTAGGCCGCCGGGCATCGCAACACAGGAGATACGCATGACAGAACGCATTTCGACGCGCGAGGTGACGATCGCCTCGCACGATGGCAAGTCCTTTGGCGCCTATCTGGCGGTGCCGGCTTCGGGCCGCGGGCCGGGCCTGGTGCTGTGCCAGGAGATTTTCGGGGTCAACGATTTCATGCGGCGCAGCGCGCAGCTGCTGGCCGAGGAAGGGTATGTGGTGCTGGTGCCGGATCTGTTCTGGCGCCAGCAGCCCGGCATCCAGTTGACGGACGGCCCGGCCGACATGCCGCGTGCCTTCGAGCTGTACAAGGGCTTTGACGTGGATGAGGGCATCAAGGACATCGCGTCGACACTCGCGGCGCTGCGCGATTTGCCCGAGCAGGAGGGCGGGGCGGGCGTGCTGGGCTATTGCCTGGGCGGCAAACTGGCCTATCTTGCCGCCTGCCGCACCGATGCGGATGTGGCGGTGGGTTACTACGGCGTGGGCATCGAGGACAGCCTGGAGGAAGCCGCCAATCTGCGTGGCCGTCTGGTGCTGCACATTGCGGAGCAGGACGGCTTCTGTCCGCCCGAGGCGCGCGCGCGCATCCTGGAAGCGCTGGGCGGCAAGCCGGGCGTGGAGCTGTACGTGTACCCGGGCGTGGACCACGCGTTTGCGCGCACGGGCGGCGATCACTACGACAAGCCGTCGGCGTTGATGGCGCACCAGCGCAGCATGGCGGCGCTGCAGCGCACGATCGGGCCGGAATTTGATTATTCGTATCTGTGGGACAAGCATTGCGAATATGAATTCGGCACGCGCGACGTGGCCGCAACGATGGCGACGATGGTGGCCGAACCCTACGTGAACCACATTCCGACGATGACAGGCGGCGTGGGCCACAAGGAGCTGTCGCGCTTCTACCAGCATCATTTCGTGAACAGCAACCCGCCGGACACGCGGCTGGTGCCGCTGTCGCGCACGGTGGGCGCCACGCAGATCGTGGATGAACTGCTGTTCTGCTTTACCCACACGACCGAGATCGACTGGATGCTGCCGGGCGTCGCACCCACGGGTAAGTACGTGGAGATCCCGCTGGTGGCCATCGTGAAGTTCCGCGGCGACAAGCTCTATCACGAGCACATCTATTGGGATCAGGCCAGCGTGCTGGTTCAGGTGGGCCTTCTGGACCCCAAGGGCCTGCCGACGGCCGGGCGCGAGACGGCGGCCAAGCTGCTGGACGAGACGCTGCCTTCCAACACGCTGATGGCGCGCTGGAAGGACAGCGAGAACAAGTAGGGAGACGACATGCCTTATACCGACGAACAACTTGCGGCCCTGGTGCGCGGCGACAGCGTGCATCGGGACCTGTACACGGATCCGGCCATCTTCGATCTGGAGATGCAGCGCATCTACGGCCGTGCCTGGATTTACGTGGGCCACGAAAGCCAGGTGCCCAAGACGGGCGACTATCACACCACGCGGCTGGGCGATCAGGACGTGCTGATGGTGCGCGCCGCCGACGGCCGCGTGCATGTGCTGTACAACCGCTGCCCGCACAAGGGCGCGAAGGTGGTGGCCGACGGCGAAGGCTGTGCCGGCAAGTTCTTCCGCTGTCCGTATCACGCCTGGACGTTTAAGCTGGACGGCAGCCATCTGGGCGTGCCGCTCAAGCAGGGCCTGGAAGGCACCTCGTACGACCCGGCGGATCCGTCGTTCTCGATGCGCCGCCTGCCGCGGGTGGAGAGCTACCGCGGCTTCGTGTTCGCCAGCCAGGCGGCCGACGGGCAGGCGCTGGTGGACTTCCTGGGGGGCGTGCGCTCGTCGATCGACAACCTGTGCGACCGTTCGCCCGTGGGCGAAGTGGAAGTGGCAGGCGGCGTCTTCCGCGTGATGCAGCGGTCGAACTGGAAGGTCTTCTACGAGAACCTGCACGACACGATGCACGCGCGGGTCACGCATGAGTCGTCGTATGCGGCGGCGCGCGACGAGGCCAAGGAAATCGGCGAGATGCCGCTGGAACTGCACATCATGGACGGCAACGGCGAGCCCTACGAGTTCTGGGAAAAGCTGGAGCTGCGCGCCTACGACAACGGCCACGGCTACATGGAGGGCATCTTCAATCCGGGCGCGGCCGAGCGCGATCCCGTGTCGCGCGCGCACTTCGAGTCGCTGACCGCCGCCTATGGCGAACAGCGCGCCCGCGAGATCCTGGGCATGAACCGCCACAACACGGTGATCTACGGCAGCGGCTCGCCTCACACGGTGTTCCAGCAGTTCCGCGTGATCCGGCCAGTGGCCGTGGACCGCACGCTGATCGAGATCCAGACGTTCCGCTGCAAGGGCGCGCCGGACGGCGTGTTCAAGCGCGCGATGCTGTATGCCAACGTGATCAATTCGCCGTCGTCCAACGTCATGCCGGACGACATCGAGCTCTACAACCGCTGCCAGGAAGGCAACGCGACGCGGGGCGGCGACTGGGTCAGCATGCACCGCTATCACGGCACCGACCGCGTCGACGCCGACGGCATGGTGTCCGTGAACGGCACCAGCGAATTGCCCATGCGCAACCAGTTCCGCGCATGGAAAGCCTACATGGAGGCTGGCGCAGGCAATGGCGCCGCTGCCGCGGCCAAGGGAGACGGCGCATGCTGCTAGATCTGGATTTCGATGTCGGCACCGCGAACCTTGCGCCCGCCGACGTGCCCGCCGATGCCTATCACCGCATCGCCCAGTTCCTGTACCGCGAGGCGCGGCTGCTGGACGAACGGCGCTATGACGACTGGCAGGCGCTGTGGACCGAAGACGGCATGTACTGGATGCCGCGCAAGCCGGGCCAGGAAAGCCCGTACGACTACATCTCGTTGTTCTGGGAGGACCGCATGCTGCGCGATGTGCGCATCCGGCGCCTGGAACATCCGCGCAACTGGTCCCAGCAGCCGCCCACGCGCACTGTGCGGCTGGTGGGCGGCGTGCAGGTCGAGGGGGTGGATGCCGGCGGCAACCTGGTCGTGCATTCCGTTTTTCAGATGACCGAATGGCGCAAGCGCCAGCCGCGGCAGCTGGCAGGCCGCTACACCCACAAGCTGGCCGCCGAGGGCGATGGCTGGCGCATCCGCATGAAGCGCGTGGACCTCGTCAATTGCGACGATGCGCATGATGCGTTCGAGGTGTTCGTGTGATGAGCGCGGACGTGGCGGTGCTGGCGCTGCACTATCAGAACGATGTGCTGCATCCGGATGGCAAGATCCGCGTCGGGCTGGATGCCGACAGCGGGGCGCGCCAGCGCCTGCTGGACAACGCCGCCGCCTTGCTGGAAGGCGCGCGCTCGCATGCGCTGCCCATCGTGCACGTGCGCATCGCGTTCCGGCCGGACTACGCGGACCTGCTGCCCAACTGCGATATCTTCCGCAACGTGGCCAGGATCGGGGCGGTGCCGGAAGGGCAGTGGGGCAGCGCGTTCTATGACGGGCTGCAGCCGCTGGCGGGCAGCACGCGCGAGTTCGTGGTCAAGCACACGCGCATCAGCGCGTTCTATGGCACGCCGCTGGAGGAAACCCTGCGGCTGCTGGGCACGCGCCGGCTGGTGGTGGCCGGCGTGGCGACGCATTCGGTGGTGGAAGGCACGGTGCGTCATGCCGCCGATATCGGCTTTTCGGTCATGGTGGCCGAAGATGCTTGCGCGTCAGCCGACCCGGCGGTGCACGCGGCGTCGCTGGCCAGCATGCGGCTGATCGCGCAGACGGCGCCGGTGGCCGACGCGGTGCGCTGGGCCGCCGCGCCCAACTGACAAGGAACACACATGGACTTTTCAGGTTTCCCGGGCCTGGCGGGCAAGACCGCCATCGTCACCGGCAGCACCCAGGGGCTGGGCGCGGACATCGCGCGCGGCTTTGCCGCGGCGGGCGCCAACGTCGTGCTGGTCGGCCGCAATGCCGAGGCCGGCGAGGCGCTGGCGCGGGCGCTGGGCGAACGCGCGCTGTTCTGCGAAACCGATATCGGCCAGGATGCGCAGATCCAGGCTTGCATCGATGCCGCGCTGGCGCGCTTTGGCCGGCTCGATTTCCTGGTCAACAATGCCTGCCAGTATGCGGACCGCGGGCTGGCGTCGACCCGCGAGGAGTGGCATCGCACGCTGGATACGAATCTGGTGTCGGCGGCCATCTTCACGCAGATGGCGGCGGCGCATCTGCCGCGCGGCGGCGTGGTGGTGAACCTGGGCAGCACGGGCGGAAAATTCGGTGCGGCCGGGCGGGCGCTGTACCCGGCCTCCAAAGCCGCGCTGCTGCAGATCACCAAGAATTTCGCGGTGGAACTGGCGCCGTCGGGCGTGCGCGTGCTGGCGGTGTCGCCGGCCTGGACGTGGTCCCCGTCGGTGGAACAGTTGTCAGGCGGATCCCGCCAGGCGGCCGATGCCGTGGGCGCGCATTTTCACCCGCTGGGCCGCGTGGGCTCCGGCGAAGAGATCGCCGCGGCGGTGTGTTTTGCGTGTTCGGACGCGGCATCGTGGATGACCGGCGTCGACATTCCGGTGGACGGCGGCTTCTCGGTCCTGGGCCCGGACCGCGGCATCTCGCCGCGCGTGTGGTTCAAGGAACTGATGCCGGACGACGGCGCCTAGCGAATAACGATCTCGCCTTCTTCCAGCCCGGCCTTGCCGCCCACCTGGTCTTCCAGGAACTCCTGCATCTTGTTGCCCAGCTGGATCTTCGTGCCGCTACAGAAGCGGCGCGTGGCGGCGATGGTGGCGTTCTGTTGGGGCAGCAGGTCGCGCGCCAGCTGGGCCTCTTCGGTTTCCAGGCCGGCCAGATCGCCGATGAGCTTGGTGTGCGTGTTGCGCGCGCGCTCGACCACGTCGCCCGTGGCCCGTTGCGGATTGGCCTGCAGGAACATCAGCAGCTGCTCCAGCTTGGCCTTTTCCTCGTTCATCTTCAGGCGCTTGCGGGTCAGCGCCGAACGCTTGATGTCCGCGTGCGGATCCAGGCCTGCCTGCACCAGCGTCGGAATGCCTGCCGGCGAGCCGATGGTGCCGGCGCGCACCGCCAGCAGGGCGCGGGTTTCGCCGCCCGTGATGGCGCTTTGCTGCGTGTTGGGCGGCCCGACATTCACGCTGCCGCCGGCGGCAATGCTGCATTGACGGATCTCGCGCTCGACGTCGATGTCCTGGCCCGCGCTGATGACGGCGTTCTCGATGAATTTGGCGCGCAGTGTGCCGCCGCAGACGATGTGCGCGGTGCGCGCCGCGGCCGTGGCGTCGTGCACGGTTTCGGCCATGCCGATGATGCCGCCCTTGACGGTGACGCTGCCGCCGGCCTCGACCAGCGCGGCCTCGATGGTGCCGTTGACGACCACGTCGCCGGTGACGCGCACTTCCATCGTGGCGGCAATGTCGCCGCGCACTTGCAGGGAGCCTTCGAAGTTGATGTTGCCGGTGGACAGGTTGACGGCGTCCACCTCCACCATCGGATTGACCTGCACGCCATGGGTGATGATTGTCGGCGTGCCGGCGATGGCCGCGCGCAGCAGCAGAGGATTCTCGGGATCGACTTCGACGCCGGACAACTCCTTGGAGAACGGCGTGTCGGGCAGCTCTTCGGGCATCACCGGCTCGCCGAGCACGTTGGTGCCGTCCACGCCGGGCAGCGGCGGAATGCGGCGCATGAGCGGCGTGCCCGGCGACACGAGCAAGAGGCTGCCCAGGTCCCGGTAATCCACCTGGGCCAGTTCGTCGATGTCTTCGGCGCGCGGCTTCAGGCGGTCGAGCAGGCTCTCGAAGCGGGTGGGTGTGCCGCGCGTAGGCGGCGTGCCTTGCGCGGCCAGGATGGTCTCGGCACGCCCAAGCGCCACGGCCTCGGCCAGCGCGCTGTCCAGCACGCCGTGCACGATGCCCTGGTCGGCGAGCGCCTGGCGGACCGCTTCCAGCGTGACGGGCTTGCCGCCCTTGGGCGGGTGCAGCGTCAGGGTTGCCGCCATGCGGGTCGCGTTCAGTTCGATGTCGAAGCTGCCGTCAACCACTTGGCCGACGGGGCTCTGCACGGGTTCGGCGGCCGTGCGGCACAGGTCGATGAAGGCGAGGATGGCGTGGTTGTCGAGCGCCTCGGCGCCCCAACCCTGCGCGGCAGCGGCGGCGACCAGGGCGTCCCAGGTCGGCAGGTCCGGGTTGATGAGCGGGGCGTCGGCGTCATCGGCGAGGGCGACGCTGGTGTCCTGGTCGTCCGGCTGTTCGCCGCCCTCTTGAGAGGTGGGCGCCGCGGCAGGCGCGGGCGCGGCCTCGGAGGGTTCCGGACGGGGTGGCGGCGTGTAGACCGCCGTCAGGACGTTGGTGTCGGCATCCAGCACCAGCTGGAGCATGTTTTCTGCGCCCATTTCACCCTCTCTCCGGTTCCGGCACGAACGGCCGGTTCAATCATTTGGTAATTGAACGAAATATTACGTCATATTCATTGCAAGGACGATCTTTACCGGCCTGAAACACGCAAAATTTATCGTCCGCATGGCCTAGTCATGTCCCCGATTTTCCCTGGGAAACCAGCGGCTTGCCGCGATGTAGATCATCGGCAGGAAAGACAGGACCGGGATGGTGCAAGCAGCATTAGGGCTCGCCAACGCGTCTCAGGACGCCGCCGGAGCCCCGTCCCATGTCCCAACCGCCCACTTCCATTCTTTCGGCCACGCGCGCCATCCTGGCGCGCGCCGGCGGGATGGCGGCGCTGGCGACGGGTGCTCTGGCGCTGGCGGCCGCAGCGCCGGTCCAGGCCGCCGATACCTACCGCTACAAGGACCCGTTCGGGGTATGGCGCACGATGAAAGTGCCCACCGGCACCGGTAAATACTACAAGCGGGCGCAGGCACGGACGGCGGGACGCGCCAGCGTCGAAGCCCTGTGCCTGACCTGTGAGCCCGAGGCGGGCGACGGCGCGCGCCGGGTGACCCGGGCCGCGGCCGAACCGCCCTTGCGCTGGAGCACGGTCAAGCCCACGACCAAGCACGACAACCTGATCGCCCGCGCCGCGCTGGATTCCGGCGTCGACCAGGCGTTGCTGACTGCGGTCATTGCCATCGAATCGGGGTTTCGCAGCGATGCCCGCTCGCCCAAGGGCGCGCTGGGACTGATGCAGTTGATGCCGGCGACGGCCGCGCCGTTGCTGTCGGTGGACGACGTGGAACGCGCGCTGGTGGATCCAGCGACCAACGTGCAGGCCGGATCGCGCCATTTGCGCCGGCTGATCGACCGGTATCCGGGCCGTCTGGATCTGGCGCTGGCCGCGTACAACGCGGGCGAGGGCGCCGTGCGCAAGTACGACGCCGTGCCGCCCTACGCCGAAACCCAGGCTTATGTGAAGAATGTGACGGCCTTGTACGAGCAGTACAAGGCGCCTTGAAGGGAGCGGGCGCCAGGCCCGCTCCGAAGACGTTTACAGCCCCGCGAAAACCTTTTCCGCGATATCCAGCGTGGCCTGGATCACGGCGTCGTCGTGGGTGGCCGACACGAAGCCCGCTTCGAAGGCGGACGGCGCAAAATGCACGCCGTGGTCCAGCATGGCATGGAAGAAGCGGTTGAATGCCGCCGTGTCGCATGCGGAGACCTGCGCGAACGAGGCCGGGATGCTGTCGCTGAAATAGATGCCGAACATGCCGCCCACCGAATCCGCCGAGAACGGCAGGCCGGCCTTGCGCGCGCGTTCTTGCAGGCCCTGCGCCAGCTTGGCGGTCTGGGCCGACAGGTTTTCGTAGAAGCCCGGGGCGCCGATCAGGCGCAGCGTGGCCAGACCCGCGGCCACGGCCACCGGGTTGCCCGACAGCGTGCCGGCCTGGTAGACGCCGCCCAGCGGCGCGATGTGCTTCATGACTTCGGCGCTGCCGCCAAAGGCCCCCACCGGCATGCCGCCGCCGATCACCTTGGCCAGCGTGGTGATGTCGGGCTTGACGCCGGTCAGGCCCTGCACTCCTTGCGGTCCGACGCGAAAGCCCGTCATGACTTCGTCGAAGATCAACAGCGCGCCGTGCTGCGAGCAGACTTCGCGCAGACCTTCCAGGAAGCCGGGCGCCGGCTTGATGAGGTTCATGTTTCCGGCGACCGGCTCCACGATGATGCAGGCGATGTCGGCGCCGTGCTGCGCGAAGGCTTCGCGCACGGCATCCAGGTTGTTGTATTCCAGGGTCAGCGTGTGCGAGACGAACTCAGGCGGCACGCCGGCCGAGCTGGGATTGCCGAAGGTCAGCAGCCCCGATCCTGCCTTGACCAGCAGGCTGTCCGAATGGCCGTGATAGCAGCCTTCGAACTTGACGATCTTGGCGCGGCCGGTGGCGCCCCGTGCCAGACGGATGGCCGTCATGGTGGCTTCGGTGCCCGAGCTGACCAGGCGCACCTGTTCCAGCGACGGCAGGCGCGAGATCAGCACTTCGGCCAGTTCGATTTCCGCTTCGGTCGGCGCGCCGAACGACAGGCCGTTGACGGCGGCTTCCTGTACAGCGCGCACCACTTCCGGGTGCGAGTGGCCCAGGATGGCCGGGCCCCAGGAGCCCACGTAATCGATGTACTGCTTGTCTTCCGCGTCCCACACGTACGGACCCTGCGCGCGCTTGATGAAGCGCGGCGTGCCGCCCACGGAGCGGAAGGCGCGCACCGGCGAATTGACGCCGCCGGGGATGCTGCGGCAGGCGCGGTCGAAAAGCTGAGCGTTACTGGACATGGGTATCAAGACTTGCGGTTGAAGTTGGCGGAATAGGGCGCCGAGCAGGCCACGGCCGCGGCCCGGATGCTGGGCGCCTCGAACAGGCTCGTGATGACGGCGATGGTGTCAGCGCCGGCCTGCGCCACGAGCGGGGCGTTGGCGGGGGTGATGCCGCCGATGGCCACCACCGCGGGACGGGGCGCATCGCGCTCATCGGCCAGGCGGCGGGCCTCGGTCAGGACGGACAGCGGCGCGCGCACCGTGTCGGGTTTGACCATGGAGGCGAACATGGCGCCGAAGGCGATGTAGTCGGCGCCGGCGTCGAGCAATTCACGTGCCCGCGTCAGGTCATCGTAGCTGGAGCCACCCAGGATCAGGTCGGGGCCGGCCTCGCGGCGGATGTGCACCAGGCTTTCGTCGTCGCGGCCCACGTGGGCGCCGTCGGCGCCGACATCCAGCGCAAGCCGCCAGTCGTCATTGATGAGGAACACCACGCCCAGTTCACGGCACAGCGGCGCCAGGGCGCGGGCCTGCGCCGCGCGCACCGCGTCCGGCACGTTCTTGCGGCGCAACTGCAGCGAGCGCATGCCGCCTGCGGCCGCATCGCGCACGGCCTGCAACAGGCGGTCGGTGTCGTCCCATTCAGGCGTCACGCCATACAGGCCGGTGGGGAAGCGCAAGGATTTCATTGGGGCAGGATCCGGTTGGGAATGCGCCGGCCCATGCCCGGCAGGAAGCTGGCGGCCACGGCCGCGTCCGCGTGGACCAGACCCTGGCGCACGGCCTCGGGCATTTCCAGGCCCTGCGCCAGCATGGCGGTGATGGCGGTGGCAGCCACGCCGCCGGCGTCGCCGTTGCGGTCGGGCGGCGCCTGCCAGGGCCAGGTGTGCGTCTGGCCGCCGGGGCCGAGCAGCACGTTGGCGAAGTGACCGGGACGCTGGGGGCTGCCCAGCACCAGGACCCACGCCGCGCCGGCCGCCACCAGGGCGTGCATGGGCGTGGGTGCGTCCCCGATATCGATATCGCCGTCGGCGTGCCACTGCGCAAGGCGCAGGTGTTCAATGACCAGCAGGTCCGTCTGCGGCAGCACCAGTTCCAGCGTCGCGGCCAGGAGGTCGTCGGCTTCGTCCTCGTCGGCGGCGCTTGCGGGCACCTGCGCGCGCTGGCCCAGGTGCAGAACGAGCGGCACCTGGCTATAGTCGGCGGCAACCTGCGCCGCCACGCTGGCCGTTTCCGCGGTGTATAGTCCGCCCACCTTGATGGCCTGCACCGGCATGTCTTCGAGCAGGCAACGCGCCTGGTCGTCCAGCAGGTCGGGCGAAACGGGGTGGATTTCTTCGATGCCGGCGGTGTCCTGCACGGTCAGCGCGGTCACGGCCGCCAGGCCATGACAGCCCAGGCGGGCGCAGGTGACGGCGTCCGCGGGCAACCCGTCCGAGCCGGAGGGATCGAACGGGCCGAAGACCAAAACGAGAGGGGGAGTTACGGAGGCCACGTGACAACGCTTGATTGAGGGCGCCCCGGCTCATTTGGCATGAATCAGGGGAACCCCTATTGGGTTTCGGTAAGATTGTCCCCATTCTAATGGAAGCCCCTCACCTTTGCCCCACCGCGGGGATGCCGGGTGGGGAATTGATGTAAGAGAGAACTATGCGTACTTGGATGTGTTTGATTTGCGGCTGGGTCTATGACGAAGAGGCCGGCCTGCCCGACGAAGGCATCGCTCCCGGCACCCGCTGGGAAGACGTGCCGCCCAACTGGGTCTGTCCCGAATGCGGCGCCCGCAAAGAAGACTTCGAACTGATGGAAATCTGAAGCCGTCACGCCCACATATTCCGCCAAGGCTCGTAAGATGGGGCATACCCCATCCCTAGTAACCGCCGCAGGGCCGCCAGGCATGATGTTTGCGTCTGCGCAGTCACTCCGAACGGTTTTCACAGACTACCCATGAAGGGGTTGCCATGACGGAAAAACATACCGAAAGCGCTGCGGCGCAGGCGGCCAATTTCGCCAACCAGTTCCTGATCGCCATGCCGGGCATGGTCGAGGGCAGCTTGGCGGGTTCCGTCATCTACGTGTGCGAACACACGGACCGCGGCGCGCTGGGGCTGGTCATCAACCGCCCCACCGACCTGACGCTGGGCACGCTGTTCGAGCGCATCGACCTGACGCTCGAGATCGGACCGGTCAAGGACACGTTCGTCTTTTTTGGCGGACCGGTCCAGACCGATCGCGGCTTCGTGCTGCACGCGCCGGCCGGCGATTACAGTTCCAGCATCAAGCTGGGCGACATGGCGCTGACTACGTCGCGCGACGTGCTGCAGGCCGTGGCCGACGGCAACGGCCCCGCGCGCATGCTTGTGACGCTGGGCTACGCCGGTTGGGGCGCGGGCCAGCTGGAAAGCGAGATGGGCCAGAATGCCTGGTTGAGCGTGGGCGCGGACGCGCACATCATCTTCGACGTGCCGCCCGAGGAACGCTATCCCGCCGCGCTCAAGCTGCTGGGCATCGATCCCGTGATGCTGGCCGGCGACGCTGGACATGCCTGAAGAAACCCTGCTTGCCTTCGATTTCGGCGAAAAGAAGATCGGCATTGCCATCGGCAATACGTTGACGCGCCAGGCGCGTCCGCTTGAAATCATTTTCAGCGAGGTCCGCGACGCGCGCTTTGGCCGCATCGCGGCGCTTTTGCAGGAATGGCAGCCGCACCGCGTTGTCGTCGGACTGGCGCTGGACGCCGAGGGCGGCGAGCAACCTGCCACGGCGCGCTGCCGCCGCTTTGCCAACCAGTTGCACGGCCGCTTCGGCGTCGCCGTCGAACTGGTCGACGAACGCGGTTCCAGCATGGAGGCTCAGCGCCTGCTCGGCACGCATGCCGCGGACGACGCAATGGCCGCGGCTGTTATCCTGCAACGCTACCTTGATGCCTTGCCCGCGGCCTGACGGCCGCGGCTTGTCTTGCCCATGCTCAATCCGCAACTCGATCGCCGCGGCGAACTCGCGCATCTGCTGACCACGGAAGGGTTGCCCCGCCGTCACGTCGTGCGGCTGCTCGAGATGGCGCGCGGACACGCGGCCGCCGGCGATGCGCCGCCATCGGCCGCGCCGGAAATGCCGGTGTTTCTTTGCCTGCCCGACACGGATGCCGCCGACCGCGAAGCCTACGCCGTGGCCGCGGCCAGCCTGTCCATGCTGCCGGTGCCGCTGGACGCGCAAGCCGGGCAGGCGCTGGCCGAAACCGTGGCGGGCCTTGCGCCGGGCGTGCTGGTTCTGCGTCATCCCCAAAGCGGCGCGGCGCATTGCGCTGCAGCCCATGCCGAGCCGGGCCTGCGCGTCCTGAACGCGGGCGACGGCCGGCATGCCGATCCCGTGCCGGCGCTGGCGCTGATGCAGGCCATCGGCGATGCCAAGCCCGATCTCACGAGCCTTGTCGTCACGCTGGTCGGCGACATCCGCCATTCGCGCGTGGCGCGTTCGATCATCCATCTTCTGACGACGCTGGGCGTGCCCGAGGTACGTGCCGCCGCGCCGCGCACGCTGCTGCCCGACGGTCTTGCGCAACTGGGCGTGCGCGCCTGCGCGACCCTTTTCGAAGGCCTGAGCGACGCCGACGTGGTGATCGTGTTTCCCTTGAATGTCGAAGACCTCAGCGGCGCGCAGCTTCCGTCGGCGCGCGAGTACGCCCATACGCATGGCCTGACGGCCGCGGCGATGGCGGCCGCCAAGCCGGACGTGCTGCTGTTGCCTGCCGGCGGGCTGGTGCCTGGTGTGGAGGTTGACGGCGACATCGCCGCCGGCCTTGAGCCCACCGAGGCGGGTGTCGCGGCGCTTGAACAACCGCTGCGCACGGCGGTGTTGCGCGTGCTGGCCGGAGCGGCGCCATGAGACTGCACATCGCCAATGGCCGGTTGATCGACCCCGCAAATGGCGTGGACGGTCAGCACGATCTCTACATCGCATCGGGCCGCATCATTGCCGTCGGCGCGGCGCCGGACGGATTCCAGGCCGATCGCCGCATCGATGCCAGCGGTCTGGCGGTGCTGCCGGGCCTGATCGACCTGTCCGCGCGCGTCGCGCAGGCGGGCCACACCGGATTCGCGCCCGCCGAGTTGCGCGCGGCGCTGGCCGGTGGCGTGACACGCCTGGTGCTGCCGCCGGACGCGGAAAGCCCGCTGGATGAGCCCACGAAGGTCGAGGCGCTGATGCGTCACGCGCAGGCTGGGCAGTGCACCGTCCACCCGCTGGGCGCGATGACCGTGGGTCTGGCGGGCGAAACGTTGACGGAAATGGCGCTGCTGGCGCGCGCGGGCTGCATCGCCTTTTCGCAAGGCGAGTCCATCATGGCCGACACGCGCGTGCTGTGGGGAGCGATGCGATACGCAAGCGGACTGGGCCAGACGTTGTGGTTGCGAGCGCAGGATCCGTGGCTGGCGCGCGGCACATCGGTGGCAAGCGGTCCTTACGCGGAGCGTCTGGGCCTGGAAGGGATGCCCGCCCAGGCGGAAACCGTGGCGCTGCACACGATCTTCGAATTGCAGCGCGCAACGGGCGCGCGGATTCACCTGGCGCGCCTGTCGAGCGCCGCCGGTATCGACCTGCTGCGCAAGGCCCGCCGCGAAGGCTTGCCGGTCACGGCAGACGTGTCGGTGAACAGCCTGCTGCTGACCGACGTGGACATCGGCTTCTTCGACACGAATCACCATCTGACGCCGCCGCTGCGGGGCCAGCGCGACCGCGACGCGATCCAGTCGGCGCTGGCTGACGGCGTGATCGACGCGCTGTGCTCGGATCACACGCCGGTTGACGCCCGGGGCAAGGCAGAACCGTTCGCGGCGTCCACGCCGGGCGCGACGGGGCTCGAACTGCTCTTGTCGCTGGCATTGAAATGGGCGCGCGACAGCCGCCGTCCCATCGGCGACGCCCTGGCGCGCGTGACGTCCGGCCCGGCCGCGGTACTCGCCGCCGTCGCGCCGCAGCTCGGCCCGTGCGGCCATCTGGGCGTGGATGCGCCGGCGGACCTGTGTCTGGCGGACCTGGACGCGGAATGGATGGTGATGCCCGCGGCGCTGCAAAGCCGCGGCGTCCATACACCTTTCGCAGGTATGATGCTGCCCGGTCGAGTACGAGCCACCATGGTTGGTGGCCAACCGGCCTGGGAGACTCCAGTTTGAAGCTGCTGCGCTTTGTCCTACGGCTGAGCCTTGTCCTGCCCCTGATCATTTTCGGCCTGCTTTGCGTGGGCCTGGTCTTCCCCCTGATGCGCCCCGCCGCCCGCGCGCGGCTGAACCGCCGCTGGTCGCGCTGGCTGATGGCAGCCTGTGGCCTGCAGGTGATCCTTAAAGGCGAGCCGCGCCTGGAAGGCCCGGTGCTGCTGGTGGCGAACCACGTGTCCTGGATCGACATCTTCGTACTGAACTCGGCGCGAGCGACGTCATTCGTGGCCAAGAGCGAGATCCGCTCCTGGCCGGTGATCGGCTGGCTGGTCGCCGGCGCCGGCACGCTCTTCATCGAACGCGGCCAACGCCACGCGGTCCACGCGATGGGCGAGTCGATGCAGGACCGCTTCAAACAGGGCGACGCGGTCGGCCTGTTTCCCGAAGGCACCACGAGCGAAGGCTTCGAACTGCTCCCTTTCCACGCCAGCCTGTTCGAACCGGCTCGAGCAGCCGCGGTGGAAATCCAACCCGTGGCGCTGCGCTTCATGCAGCACGGCAAACGCAGCGGCTACGCGGCCTTCGTGGGCGAGGAGTCGCTGGTGGCCAACCTCTGGCGCGTGCTGGGGGTTACAGGATTGGCAGTCGAAGTGGTTTTCCTGCCCCCGCTGGCGGCGCGGCATCCGGATGGGTCGCTGCCGACGCGATTGGAACTGTCGCATCAGGCTAGAGAGGCGATTTTGCGGGTGCTTTGAGGGTTATTTCGGGTTTATGGAGTTTGCGTCGGGCTGCGGGTATAGGGGTTCTTGGGGCGTCCGGCACGGTGGCGGCCCGGGGCGCGCGGGGCCACGATTGCGGTCCGGAGCCTTCGCTCCGGACTGCCCCGTCGTCATCTTCGTCCGCCTTCGGCTCCCTTCAGATTCCCTCGGGCTTATCGACGCCCCGCGCACCCCGGGCCGCCACCGCACCGGACTCGAGCAATAGAAATCTGACGGCCGGCGGGGTGGTCGGCGTGCTTGGCGTTTTAGCGCAGAGTATCTCGGGCTAGAAGCATCTTGCGGTGCCCGTCCCCGTTCGGCCGCGCGGGCGGCCTCCGGAGACTTACGCGGCGTCTTGCGGCGTGGTGATGACGCTTCGCGCGTAGGTACGTGCGTCTCACCAGGTGTCGGACACCCGTATAGATGGCCTTCAAGCTTGAAGGAGCGCTTCAGGGGTGTCGGACACCTTTGCGAGAGTGGTCAGCACCCGCGCGAGACACCTTTGCGACAGAGATCAGCGCCGCGCGATAACGGCACCAGTCGCCGCTAATCGTCACTTGAACTCAAGTGCCCGATGGGCGGCGCGAACAGATCGGCAAGCTGTGGCAACCCGTCGCCGCGCCGCCCATCACCGCCCACCCCCCATCGTGACGGCGGCCATTAGCAAACCAATCACCGCCAGCGCGAAGCGCACCCCCTCACGACGTCCCACCGACCCGATGCCGATTGCCGCCGCCCGGGCGGCAGCAATTCGGCGGCCCCGCAAATTCCCTTCCCTGAACACAGGTCTTGTAGCGCCCCAAACCAAAGACCCTGGCAGCACGGCGTCGCGGTCACCGTGGGTGCGAGCGCCGTCGATGCGCCCGAGGG
>NZ_JAGXJZ010000370.1:0-324 GCF_019091095.1 Achromobacter sp. GbtcB20
ATCAAGCCGCACAACCACTTCACCGGCGAGATCTACGTGCTGTCGAAAGACGAAGGTGGCCGCCACACCCCGTTCTTCAACAACTACCGTCCGCAGTTCTACTTCCGTACCACCGACGTGACCGGCTCGATCGAGCTGCCAGCGGACAAGGAAATGGTCATGCCAGGCGATAACGTGTCGATCACCGTCAAGCTGATCAACCCGATCGCGATGGAAGAAGGCCTGCGCTTCGCAATCCGCGAAGGCGGCCGTACCGTCGGCGCCGGCGTGGTTGCCAAGATCATCCCCTAATAGCGTTTGATCACCGGGCAGCGCATTAGTCCT
>NZ_JAGXJZ010000371.1:0-323 GCF_019091095.1 Achromobacter sp. GbtcB20
ACTTCAATCAAGAGCTTGCACCCCATCATTTAATCTGCCAGCACCGGGCAGGCGTCACACCCTATACGTCCACTTTCGTGTTTGCAGAGTGCTGTGTTTTTATTAAACAGTCGCAGCCACCAGTTTATTGCAACCCTTTCGCCCTCACACAGTAAAGTGATCAAGCTACCGGGGCGTACCTTTTCCCGAAGTTACGGTACCAATTTGCCGAGTTCCTTCTCCCGAGTTCTCTCAAGCGCCTTAGAATACTCATCTCGCCCACCTGTGTCGGTTTGCGGTACGGTCTCGTATGACTGAAGCTTAGAGACTTTTCTTGGGACCAC
>NZ_JAGXJZ010000372.1:0-323 GCF_019091095.1 Achromobacter sp. GbtcB20
CTGGCAGCTGACGCAATACGACTCACATACGACGCACTTTCACACGGCCAAAGCAAAGGGCTAGTTTTCCTCTAGGTCGGAAAGGTCGCAAAGGTAGATTTCCCCATCGCCAATCATTACTCGTACGCGGGGCGATCCGATGGTATCCGCAAGTCCCGCTGTAATCCCGATTTCGTCATACTTTGCATGATGAGGATTCCTAATAAGCACCTCCCGACCTGGTTCGGAGAGGCGCGCAATTTCCGATTTCGTCATAGGCGATGGTTCCGAACAGGCATGTTGTTGCACGGGAGTAAGCGAGAGTCGCGATTTAGTCTGCGTCG
>NZ_JAGXJZ010000373.1:0-323 GCF_019091095.1 Achromobacter sp. GbtcB20
GCGCCTGTCCAACACCTGCGTGGTGTTCCCGCACAGCGGCACGCTGACCCAGGCCCAACAAGGCGACTACGCCTGGGCGCTGTGGCGTCCCTATGCGTGCTGCGAACGCCGCGGGCAGGTGTTCCTGGGCAGCGTCGATTTCCTCTGAGGTGCCACGATGAAGCGTCCTGAATCGATGAACCTTTCCGCCAAGGCGTGCCGCCTGCTGCGCCCGAAGGCGCTGGCCGGCCCGCTCGCTCTGGTCTGCGGCCTGGCGTGGGCGCAGGTCGGATACCAGAACAGCGGCCCCGTCCTCGGCGATGACGTCATGTACTCGATCGGCG
>NZ_JAGXJZ010000374.1:0-322 GCF_019091095.1 Achromobacter sp. GbtcB20
ACACGCGCCTGGACCGCTGGGCCGAGGCCCAGGCCGACCTGGAAGCGGCGGCCAAGGCCTCGCCGGACTACGCCGACGTCTGGCTCGCGCTGGGCAACATGCACCAGTGGCATGACCAGCCCGAGCAGGCCATCGCCGCCTACAGCCGCCTGGTCGCGCTGCGGCCGGACGACGCGGCCGGCTGGCTGGCGCGTGCGCGCGCCTGGCGCGCCGCCGGCCGCATCGCGGAGGCCCGTGCCGACCTGGCCAAGGCGCGTAGCGTCGGCGGCAACGCGGCCGAGATCGACGCCTTCGATGCGGCCCAGGTGGCGGCCCCGCTTGC
>NZ_JAGXJZ010000375.1:0-322 GCF_019091095.1 Achromobacter sp. GbtcB20
CGCCGTCAGAAAGAGCACAGGGACCTGTTTACCGGCATCTCGAAGGGCACGCACGATGCGCCAGCCATCGTCATCCGGCAGCATGACATCCAAGACCACCAGATCGTATGTCTCGCCCATGGCCAGGTGGTGTCCGTCCAATCCGTTGCGCGCCAGATCCACGACGAATCCCGCCTCCATGAGACCTTGGCGGACGTAATCCGCCGTCTTGTTCTCGTCTTCAACGACCAGCAGTTTCATCGCATGTCCCATGAAATCGCTACGGCGCGGAAAAATAGCCGCTCACGATGTACGCATTCATCCACTTTCAATCAGCAATTTA
>NZ_JAGXJZ010000376.1:0-322 GCF_019091095.1 Achromobacter sp. GbtcB20
CCGCACCGACACCTCGCTCACCGGCCAGGTGCTGAAGCTGGCCGCGGCCAACCCGGACGCGATCCTGATCGCCGCCTCCGGCACCCCGGCCGCGCTGCCGCAGAAGGCCCTGCGCGAGCGCGGCTACCGCGGCAAGATCTACCAGACCCACGGCGTGGCCAACAGCGACATCCTGCGCGTCTGCGGCGCCGACTGCGAAGGCACCTTCATCCCGGCCGGACCGATGCTGGTCGCCTCCCAGCTGCCCGACGCCAATCCGGTGAAGAAATCGGCGCTGGCCTACGTGAACAAATACACCGGCGCCTACAACAAGGACAGCCTG
>NZ_JAGXJZ010000377.1:0-321 GCF_019091095.1 Achromobacter sp. GbtcB20
GGAAGACGGCCGCATCACCCTGGTGCGCACCGTGTTCAACGAGAACGAGCCGGCGCGCCTGCAGGTCATCGCTTACCGTCTCGTGAACGGCCAATTGTTGCGGCGCGAATCGATCGCCACGCGCGACCTGGTCCAGCTCGACGCATTGTGGCAGGCCGCGATCAGCAACACCGACAGCACCCCGGCGGTGGTGCTGCAAGGTAACATCGAGGCGATGGCCGTGCTGATCTGGCAGAACGGCGCCTGGCGGCCCCAGGTGGACGCGAATCCTCAGGCGCCGGTGACGTGCGCCTCGGCGCTGGCCATCACCGGGCTGCAGGT
>NZ_JAGXJZ010000378.1:0-321 GCF_019091095.1 Achromobacter sp. GbtcB20
CGGGCTTGTAGATGTGTCCGGCCACCGAAACCAGGTGAGAGGACATCGAATTGCCGGCCCCTGCGCCGACCTCGGCGTCAGTCAACGCATCCAGACCCACATAGACGATGGCCCGCTTTCGGATGACCTGCATCCAGTCGAAGATCGGGCGCGGGTCGGCCAGGTCGGAGTAGTTCGGCGCCAGGAGCTGGGCGATCTTGCCGCTCGTGAGCTTTTCCAGCAGCGGCAGCAGCGATGCAACGATCTTGTCGAAGTAGGTTTTGTCGTAGCGCACCGCCGAGCGCAGGCCATCGAGCACAGGGTCGTAGTTGCGCGCCTGGG
>NZ_JAGXJZ010000379.1:0-319 GCF_019091095.1 Achromobacter sp. GbtcB20
CGCTTCTCGGCCTCTTCCAGCATGTGCAGGTATTGCTCCTGGTCTTCCTTCCTGGTCCAGGCGGTGCCGTAGACGCGCTGCAGCATCTCGTTGTTCGAGTCGCCGCGCCAGTAGGCGCCCGCCAGCTTCATCAGCTTGAAGACCTTCAGCTTGCCGGTCGAGGGCACGTGCGGGCCGCGGCACAGGTCGGTGAACCCACCTTCCGAATACAGCGACACGTCCTCGTTCGCCGGGATCGAGGCGATGATCTCAGCCTTGTAGTCTTCGCCGATCGACTTGAAGTAGGCCACGGCCTCGTCGCGCGGCAACACCTTGCGGG
>NZ_JAGXJZ010000038.1:0-25352 GCF_019091095.1 Achromobacter sp. GbtcB20
TGGATTTATCCATTGGACACCTCCTTCAAGTATTGTCTACTTTTACGAGTGTCCGGAAAACCCGGGTTAGCTCAGTCTGACACCCTGGTGAGATGCCCGTGACTTTGCGGCGGCTCATCAATGGGTGTCTGACACCCGGGTTTAAATTGCAGACAGCCGCTTGAGCACCGTTTCCTTGCCCAGCAGCGCCAGCACCGCATCCACCGCGGGCGTCTGCGTCTGGCCGGTGACGGCCACGCGCAGGGGGATGGCCAGTTGCGGCATCTTCAGGCCGCGGTCGGCCAGCACGCCCTTGATGAGCGCGGACAGCGCTTCGCGCGTCCATTCCGCATCCTGGGCGCGCTGCGCGAAGTCGGCCAGCGCTTCGCGGGCGGGGGCGGTCAGGTGCTGCTCGGCCAGATCGGCCGGCGCGCCCTTGAATTCGCCGGAGAACAGCATGGCGCCGTCGGCCAGCTGCTCCAGCGTTTCGGCGCGGTCCTTCAAGAGACCCATGACGCCCGGCAGGTCGATCTTTTCGGGGTACCCGCCGCGGGCCGCGACACGCGTGGCCACGCGCTCGGCCAGTTCGGCGTTGTCCATCTGCTTGATGTAGTGGGCGTTGACCCAGTTCAGCTTCTTGGGATCCCACTGCGACGCGGACTTGGACAGGTGCTTGGTGTCGAACCAAGACACCAGCTGGTCGCGCGAGAAGAGTTCGTCGTCGCCGTGGCTCCAGCCCAGGCGGGCCAGGTAGTTGATCATGGCCTCGGGCAGGTAGCCCTCGTTGTCGTACTCCATGACGTTGACCGCGCCGTGGCGCTTGGACAGCTTTTCGCCGTCCGGGCCCAGGATCATCGGCACGTGGCCGTATTCGGGCAGCGTGGCGCCCAGCGCGCGCAGGATGTTGATCTGGCGGGGCGTGTTGTTGACGTGGTCATCGCCGCGCAGCACGTGCGTGATGCCCATGTCCCAGTCGTCGACCACGACGCAGAAATTGTAGGTAGGCGTGCCGTCGGGGCGCGCGATGATCAGGTCGTCGAGCTCGGTGTTGTCGAAGCTGATCGTGCCCTTGACCATGTCGTTCCAGGACGTGGCGCCTTCCTGGGGATTCTTGAAGCGCACGACCGGCTTGCGGCCTTCGGGGATGGCGGGCAGCGTCTTGCCGGGTTCCGGGCGCCAGGTGCCGTCATAGCGCGGCTTGTCGCCGCGGGCGCGGGCAGCCTCGCGCATGGCTTCGACTTCCTCGGGCGAGCTGTAGCAGTGGTAGGCGGTGCCGGCGGCCAGCATCTGGGCCACGACTTCGCGGTACCGGTCCATGCGCTGCATCTGGTAGAACGGGCCCTCGTCCGGCTGCATGCCCAGCCATTCCATGCTGTCCAGGATGGCCTGCACGGCTTCCGGCGTGGACCGCTCGACGTCCGTGTCCTCGATGCGCAGCACGAAAGTGCCCTTGTGATGGCGCGCGAAGGCCCAGGAGAACAGCGCGGTGCGCGCGCCGCCCAAATGCAGGAAACCGGTGGGCGAAGGCGCGAAGCGGGTGCGAATGGGAGTAGAGGCGTTGGAAGTCATAGGTGGCAGTGTTAGCGGCTGCGGCGCCACAAAGCGGCGTCGGGCAGTGTCCTCATCAAGCGGACAGCGGGCTTGTCTTGATACGATGAACGCTATTTTAGATTAGTGTGAACAGGCCCTGGCCCGACCTCCCCATGTTGAGACACGCTCTTGCGCCCATGTTCGAACCCGGCTCGCTGGTGATCGTGGCCGACCGGCCGCTGCCCGCGGCAAGTTCCCTGTCTCCCGCCCTGAAGGCGAAGACCACTGTCGTCACGGTCGAACCCGGCGCGGCGCCCGACCTGCCGGACAGGCTGGAAGGCCTGGCTGCGGGCGACCGGCCTGATCTGGCCCTGGTTTGCGTCTCGCCCGCCGTGCTGCCGGAAACCTTGCGCCGGCTGGCGCCGCTGTCGCCCCGCGCGGTCATCCTGCTGCCCCACGAACTGCCCGACCCATACCCGCGCGGCACGCTGGCGCTGTGCCGCGCCTGGGCCGAGGAAAACCACTGCGAACTCCTCGGGCCGCGGTCCTTCGGTGCGCAGCGGCCGCACGCGGGCCTGAATTTCAGCCAGCACCCGGTGCTGGCGCGCGCCGGCCGCGTGGCGCTGGTGGCGCAGTCGCGCTCGATCATGGCCGCCGTCATGGATTGGGCCGAGGACGTGCACATCGGCTTTTCCACCGCCGTGTCCCTGGGCGACGAGGCCGTGGTGGGCCTGCCCAAGCTGCTGGACTACCTGGCCAGCGATCCGCGCACGGACAGCATCGTTCTCTATCTTGAAGACGTCGGACCCGCGCGCGAATTCATGAGCACGCTGCGGGCCGCGGCCAGCATCAAGCCGGTCATCGTGCTCAAAGCAGGGCGCTCGGACGCCGACAGCAGCGATGCCATCTTCGACGCGGCCCTGCGCCGGGCCGGCGCCGTGCGCGTGCGCTACTTCGTGCAGCTGTTCTCGGCCGTGAAGGTGCTGGGCTACACGCGCCGCCCCAAGGGCCGCCGCGTTGCACTGATCTCCAACGGCAGCGGGCCTCCGCAGCTCGCCATGGACCTGATCGGCCCGGACGCCGCGGTGCTGCGCGCGGACCTCGCGCCCGCCACGCAGCGCGCGCTGGCCGACATGCTGGAGCCCGACGCCGCCATCGCCAACCCCGTCATCACCTACCTGCCCATGACGCCCGAGCGCATTCGCGCCATGCTCGACGTTGTCCTGGACGACACGGGCGTGGACGGCGTGCTGGTGCTGCTGGCGCCCGACGCCCTGGCCGACATGCCCGCCGTCGCGCGCGAGCTGGCGCAGATTGCCCCGTCGGCCAAGAAGCCGGTGGTGACCTGTTTCATGGGCGATGCGGGCATGCGGCCCTTGCGGCGCATGCTGGACGACGCCGGCACGTCGGCATTCCGTACGCCCGAATCGGCCGCCGATGCCTTCGGCGTGCTGGCCTCGCACCACTACAACCAGCAGCTGCTGCTGCAGACGCAGCCGCCCGAACCCGCGAGCCACGTGCCCGACCTGACGGCCGCCCGCGAGATCCTTGCGCGGGTGCGCGCCGAATGCCGGCGCGAGCTGAACACGTCTGAGATCCGCACACTGCTGGCGCTGTTCTACGTGCCGCTCAGCGAATTCTCTGCCGATGCGGCGCACGGCGAAGCGGAATCCCGCCCCATGGCGATCCGGGTGCGGCGCGATCCGAAGTTCGGCCCAGTCATCCGGTTTGGCGCGGGCGGGCCGGACGCGGTGCTATCGCTGGCCGATCGTGGCATGGACCTGCCGCCGCTCAACGGCTACCTGGCGCGCCAGCTCATCGAGCGCAGCCGGCTGTGGCGCCGCGTGCTGGCGCCG
Organism: Achromobacter sp. GbtcB20; assembly: GCF_019091095.1. Lineage (NCBI taxonomy): Bacteria > Pseudomonadati > Pseudomonadota > Betaproteobacteria > Burkholderiales > Alcaligenaceae > Achromobacter > Achromobacter sp. GbtcB20. The sequence continues at coordinate 3,366 of NZ_JAGXJZ010000038.1, forward strand.
CGGGTCGGCCACATGGCGGCCGAGGCGCTGCAGCAGGCGCTGGTGCTGGTGTCCGAGCTGGTGTCCGAACTTCCCGATATCGAAACGCTCGACATCGATCCCCTCTACGCAGGCGAAACCCACCTGCGCGCGGGCGGCCTGCGCATGACGCTGACCGAGACGCCTGGCTGCGCCTCGCCGCAGACCACCGGCTATCCGCACATGGCGATCCACCCGTATCCGGCGCGGCTGGTGCAGGTGCGCCGTTTTGCCGACGGCATTCCTTGGGTGCTGCGCCCGATTCGCCCCGAAGACGGCGAGGCGTTGCAGGAATTCATCCGCGGCCTGTCGGAGCGCTCGCGCTACATGCGATTCGTGTCGATGATGCGTGAACTGACGCCGCGCATGGTGTCGCGCTACACCCAGGTGGACTACCACCGCGAACTCGCGCTGGTGGCGGCCACGCAGGTGCCCAATCCCGCCAATCGCGGCCATCCGCGCGAGGTGCTGGTGGGCTTTGCGCACTACCTGCGCAATCCCGATGGCCGCGGCGCGGAATACGCGCTGGTGATCGGCGACGACTGGCAGCGGCGCGGGTTGGGGCGTCAGCTCATGACGGCGCTGATCGACGCCGCGCGCGAGCAGGGGCTGGAATACATCGACGGCCTGGTGCTGTCGACGAACCGGCCCATGCTGGCGCTGATGACCAGCCTGGGCTTTACCAACGATCCCGACCCCGAAGACCCGACCATGCGCCGGGTCTGGCTGAACCTGGCTTAAGGCCCGCGGCCGCCGGAACGGTTCAGGCGGTCTTGCGGGACGGCTGCGCGGGCGTCAACCGCGCGGCCGCCTCGTCCACCGACAGCACGTCGCCAAAGAACAGCATCCACCCGTGCAGGGCGTTCTCGTGCTCGGCCGGCGTCACGGCGGCCAGCGCGTCGTCCACCATGATGGTCCGGAAGTCCCGCATCATCGCGTCGCGCGCGGTGGATTCGCAGCAGACGTTGGTGACCGTGCCGGCGATCAGCAGCGTGTCCACGCCCAGGCCGCGCAGCACCGGCTCCAGCTCCGACGAGCCCGGGGCCATCGCACTATAGAAGCGCTTGACGACCCGCAGGTCGCTGGCCTGCGCATGCAGGTCCGGATGCAGCGCAAAGCCGGGCGAGTCGCGGCGCAGCGTCTCCAGGCGGCGGGCGCTGCGTTCGGGCGTCAGCATCACGCCGTGGTGATGCGACCAGAACACATCCGCGTTGTCCGAGGCCGTCTGCACCCACACCACCACGCCGCCCGCGTCGCGCACCGCGCTGCAAAGGCGGTTGATGGGGCCGATGATTTCCCGCGCCGGGGCGCATTCGCCTTGGTAGCCGGGCAGCAGGAAGTACTGCTGCATGTCGATCACGACCACCGCCGTGCGCGCGGCCGGCAGCTCGTCATACGGATGCAGGCAGCCCTGGCGGGCTACGACGCGATCCTTCACCCATTGGGGGAATTCCATGCTGCCTCCTTAGCCGTAACGCCGCGCCACGGCGGACTCGACGCGGTAGATGATGAGGTACATGACGCTGGAGATCAGCGCCAGCATCACGATGGCGGTCATGACGATGTTCAGCTTGAACACCTGGCTGCCGTTCATGATGAGAAAGCCCAGCCCCGAATCCGCCGACTGGAATTCGCCCACGATGACACCCACCAGCGCAAGACCGATGTTCATCTTCACCGCCGCGATCAGCGTCGGCACGCTGCCTGGCAGCACGACCTTGGTCAGCACCTGCCAGCGGCTGGCGCCAAAGGTGTGGGCAAGCTTGACCTTGTTCAGGTCGATGCCGCGGAACCCCGCATACACCACCATGATGGTCACGAACACCGCAATGGCGACCGCCATGCCGTATACCGCATAGTCTGACCCCAGCCACAGGTAGAAGATGGGCACGAACGCGATCTTGGGCATGGCGTTGGCCACCACCAGGAAGGGGTCGAGCACCTTGTAGAGAAACTCGGACCACCACAGCGCGGCCGCCACCACGATCCCGATGACCATGCTCAGCACAAAGCCCACCAGCGTGGCCGACAGCGTCGTCATGATGTGCTTGCCCAGGCTGCCGTGATTCCACAGTTCGATGAAGGTGGGCCACAGCGCGCTGGGATAGCTGGTGAGCAGCGGATTGACGATGTGCATGCGCGGCAGGATTTCCCATGCGCATAAGAAAACGACCAGGAGCAGCGCCTGGGCCACACGGATGTTTCGGCGGCGCGCGCGGTCGCGGCGCAGGTAGTTCAGGTACTTTTCGCTGGGGCCGGGCACGGCGCGCAGCGGGACGGTATTGGCAATCGGCGCGTTCATGGCTCAGCCCTCCACATGGACGTCCAGCTCGTCCCAGAGCTGTTTGAAGTAGGTGTTGAATTCCGGCCGCGAGCGCGCCTGGAACGGGGTGGGGCGGATCTGGCCGTCGCCGTAGTGGATGCGGTACTGGCTTTTGAGCCGCCCGGGCCGGCGCGACAGCACGATCACCCGATCGGTCATGGCGATGGCTTCGCCGATGTCGTGCGTCACCAGCACCACCGTCTTGCCCTCGCGGCGCAGGATGTCCACGACTTCGTCGGAGATGGCCAGACGGGTCTGCGAGTCCAGCGCCGAGAACGGCTCGTCCAAGAGGATCACGTCGGGCTCGGTGACCAGTGTGCGCGCCAGCGCCGCGCGCTGGCGCATCCCGCCCGAGAGCTGCCGCGGCGTGTGCGACAGGAACGCGCCCAGACCGCATTTTTCAAGCAGGTGCACGGCGCGCGCCTCGCTGCGCGCGTCGCGCCGCCCCTGAATCTCGGCGCCCAGCATCACGTTGTCCAGGATGGTGCGCCACTCGAACAGGTAGTCCTGCTGCAGCATGTAGCCGATGCGCGCGTTCGGCTTGGTTACCGCCTGCCCGTCGACCAGCACCGCGCCCGAGGTCGGGGGAATCAGGCCCGCGATCAGAGACAGCAAAGTGCTCTTGCCACAGCCGCTTTGGCCGATCAGGCTGACGAACTCGCCCGGCGCCAGGCTGAACGACACGTTGGACAGCGCTTCGGTCTCGCCTTCCGGCGTGAAGTACGACAGACAGACGTCGCGCAGTTCGATCTTGGCCGTGGCGGGCGCCGGCTTGAGGTTGTGGATGGCGGCTCCCATCATTGGGCCTTCTTGGCAAAGTCGGCGATCACCACGTCCTCGTACTTCACGCGTGCGCTGTCCTTCATGACCGCGCTGGCGATCAGCATGTCCTGAAGCTGCGTCATCGCCTGCGCCGTCACGAGCGGCGTGGTCTTCCAGATCTGATATTGCTTGTAGCGCTCGATCGCCTCGGTCACCGCGGCCTGATCCATGCCGGGAAAGAAGGTCATGATCTGCGGGGCCAGCGTGGCCGCGGGCGTGTCCTTCACGTACTTCTCGGCGCGCGCCACCACGTCGGTCCAGGCCTGGATGACCTTGGGGTTGTCGCGGATGTACTTGTCGGTGGCGGTGAACACCGTGTAGTCCACCTGGCCCACCTCATGACCCACGGACGCGACGATGTGCCCCTTGCCGTTGCGCACCAGCTCGCCGGCCTCGGGCTCCAGGAAGATGCCGTATTCGCCCTGGCCCGCCATCCAGGCGCCGGCGCGCGCGGGGATGCCGATGTTGTTGAGCAGCTTCACGTCCTTCTGCGGATCCAGGCCATGCTTGCGCAGCGCGGTTTCCAGGAACACGATGGGATTCGATCCGGGGCGAAAGCCGATGACCTCCTTGCCCTTGAGCATGGACCAGTCGAACTTGTCGACCGGCTTGCGCGCCAGCAGGAAGAAGCCGTCGGTGGCGGTCAGGCCGGCGAAGATCTTCGGTTTGACCGGCGATTCGCTGTTCTGCACATAGATGGAGGCCTCGGGCCCGATCAGCACGATGTCCGCGCTGCCCGACAACAGGGCGGTCATGCCCTTGTCGGTGCCTTGCGACGTCTTCATGGACACGTCCAGGCCGGCGTCCTTGAAGTAGCCCTGCGACAGCGCGACGTACTTGGGCACGTACAGGATGGATCGCACCACCTCTTCGTATCGCACCTTCACGGGGGGATTGAGGGCTTCGGCCTGAGCGGCCAAAGGGGCAAGCAGCGCGAGCAGCGCCGCGCCTGCCAGGCGGGGCAAGGGCGAGGTCTTCACGGGACTTTCTCCTGCGTCTTGAATGCCACGCCGACAATCGGCGCGACACGGCCAATGGGATGGATCGACTACAACAACAGGGAAGCCCGAACAGTGCACGCCCGGGCCGGTGAGGCTTGGATCGAATACTATATTCAAGACAACCAGGCGACAAGCCTTTTGCGATTGGCGTTTTTCTCTATGGACGTGCGTCGACGCTGCCCCGAAAATTCGAGGCTGGAATACCAGTTGGTATACAGAATAAGATTTCGAGCCGCTGAGGCGGGCTCATTCCATCGTAGGCGGGGACGCGCTTGGCGCCCATCGGCCAGGGACACGGGCCGCGTGCGGCGCCGCCCGCCATCGTCCCTAGTCTGCCCGTCGCATCACACCAGGACTTCGTTCAGGAAGGCCGAAATGTCGGCCACTTCCTCGGCGCAGACCGAGTGCGGCATCGGGTACGTGTGCCAGCGCACGTCGTAACCCAGCCGCTTGAGTTCGGCCAACGACGCTTCGGCACGCGCCAGCGACACGACCGGGTCGTACTGGCCATGGGCCATGAAGATGGGCGTGGCGTCGTTGGCGGGCTGGCGCTCGGCCTCGGCGCTGTCCACCAGCGGCAGATAACCCGACAACGCCATCATGCCCGCCAGCTTTTCTTTCAGCCGCAGGCCGGTGTGCAGGGTCATGGCGCTGCCCTGTGAAAAACCCGCCAGCACGATGTTGGACGTAGGAATGCCGCGCCCGTTTTCGCGCGCGATCAGCTTGTGGATGGCCGCTTCCGAGGCGCGGATGCCGCGGCCGTCTTCCACTCGCACCAAGTCCATCACCAGGATGTCGTACCAGGACCGCATCGCCATGCCGTTGTTGATCGTCACGCGCTGCACGGGCGCGTTCGGAAACACGAAGCGCACGCCGAGTCCGGCGGGCAGCTGCAGCTCCGGCACGATGGGCGCGAAATCGTTGCCGTCGGCGCCCAGTCCGTGCAGCCAGATCACGGCGTGCGTGGGGTTGGGGGCGGTTTCGATCTCGATGCAGTCGAGCAGGTCGGTTGCGGTCATGGATGGGCGGTAGGCAATTAGAGTGTGAGCGTCTTGAGGGCCTGGAACAGCGCGCGGTAGTGCTTCTTTTGCGGCTCCTGGCCCTGCAGCAGCGAGGCGTTGGCCAGCTTTTCCTTGCGGGCGGCCCGGATCAGCGTGCGCAGTTGCTGCACGTCGGCCTGCGGATTGTTGTTCAGCAGGCGCGTGAAGGCGTCGTCGTCATCGAGCAGACGGTCGCGCAGCGTTTCCAGCCGGTGCATGGCGGCCGTTTCCTCGCGGGAGCCGTTCTCCCAGACGTCGAGTTGCTTGCGAATGACATCAGCTGGTGCGTCGCGCATCAGCTTGCCGACGAAGTGAACCTGGCGCCGCAGGCCTTCGCGGCCGGTGGTGCGCTGCGCCATGCGGATGGCTTCGTACAGGCGCTCTTCGAGCGGCAGTTGCTTCAGCCGTTCGGGCGACAGCGCGATCAATTGCTTGCCCAGGTCCAGCAGGGCGTGCATTTCACGCTTGACCTGGGACTTGCTGGGACGGTCGTAGCCGTTCTCGTCGTAACCGTCGTCGACGGAATCTTCTTGGGGATGGGAATTCATGGAAAACTGCGCAATGACAGACTTGGCTATGATAACCGTCTCTGCAAATTGGACTGCAATGGTTAAAACCTCCTCATCCTTGCCGCTGGCGGCGAATCACGCGCGTTTTTCCGAACTTGTCGAGCAAACCCTGGCCTACGCGCGCCAGATCGGCGCTTCCGACGCCGCCGCGGAAGTCTCGGAAAGCCTGGGACTGTCCGTCTCGGTACGCAAGAACGACATCGAAACCGTTGAGCAAACCCGCGACCGGGCGCTGGACCTGACGGTCTACGCCGGCCAAAGCCGCGGTTCAGCCTCGACGTCCGACTTTTCCGAGGCCGCGCTGCGCCAGACGGTCGAAGCCGCCTGGCACATTGCTCGCCACACCGCTGCCGACCCGGCCGCCGGCCTGCCCGACGCCGACCAGCTGGCCACGGAATTCCCCGACCTGGACCTGCATCGCGCCTGGACCGTTTCCACCGAGGAAGCGGCCGAACTGGCGCTGCGCGCCGAGCGCGCCGCCCGCGAGGTCGATTCGCGCATCACCAATACCGACGGCGCCACCGTCGGCACGTACGAAGGCCAGTTCGTGATGGGCAACACCCGCGGCTTTCTGGGCGGCTATCCGTATTCGCGCCACAGCCTGTCCGTGGCGCCCATCGCGGGTCGCGGCAACGGCATGCAGCGCGACTACTGGTATTCGTCCGAACGCGACCCGGCCAAGCTGGCCTCGCCCGAGGCCATCGGCCGCTATGCCGCCGAACGCACGCTGTCGCGCCTGTCGGCCCGCCGCGTGCGCACCGGCAAGTTCCCGGTATTGTTCGAGGCGCCGCTGGCGCTGGGCCTGGTCGGCGCGCTGACGCAGGCCGTCAACGGCGGGGCGCTGTACCGCAAGGCGAGCTTCCTGGTCGATTCGCTGGGCAAGCCGCTCTTTCCCAAGCACATCAACCTGGTCGAGGATCCGCACATCCGCGGCGCCATGGGCAGCTCGCCGTTCGACGACGAGGGCGTGCGCACGCGCCGCCGCAACGTGGTCTCGGCCGGCGTGCTGGAAGGCTATTTCCTGTCGTCCTACACTGCGCGCAAGCTGGGCATGACCACCACCGGCAACGCCGGCGGTTCGCACAACCTGGTCTTCAGCTCCACGCAGACCCAGCGCGGCGACGATTTCGAAGCCATGCTCAAGAAGCTGGGCACCGGCTTTCTCGTCACCGAGCTGATCGGGCAGGGCGTCAACTACGTGACGGGCGATTACTCGCGCGGCGCTTTCGGCTATTGGGTCGAAAACGGCCAGATCCAGCACGCGGTTCAGGAAGTCACCATCGCCGGCAACCTGGCCGACATGTTCCAGCAGATCGTCGCGGTGGGCGCCGACACGATCTCGCGCGGCACCAAGACCACCGGCTCCATCCTCATCGAGCAGATGGCCATTGCCGGCACCTGATCGCGCCCGCCGGCGGCGCGCCGCGCGCCGCCGGCTCCTGTTTTGCCCGCTTTGCAATCCCTTGCCTTTCCGGGATTTCCTCTAGCCGTTCCTGTGTTCGCCAGCGTGTAATATCCGGCGGGTATTGCTCGAAGTCCCGGGTGTTGCTGTATAGGAGCAAAGTGATGCAACGACGTTCATTCCTGAAGCGCGCCAGTCTGGGCGCCGTCGCCGGCGCCGCCGTCAGCTCGCCCGCGTTCGCCCAGGACATGCCCTCGATCAGCTGGCGCCTGTCCTCGGGCTTTCCCAGCGCGCTGGACCTGCGCGTCGGCGCGGCCGAGAGCTTCTGCAAGTTCGTCGCCGAATCCACCGCGGGCAAGTTCAACATCCGCCACTTCCCGGACGGCGAAGTCGTTGCCGCCGCCGACCTGATGGAAGCGGTCTCCACCAAAAAGGTGGAATGCGGCCACGTGTCCTCGCGCCGCTACCACGCCAGGAATCCGGCGTTCAGCTTCGATGCGGCCGTGCCGTTCGGCCTGAACGCGCGTCAGATGAACGCCTGGATGAGCGAGGGCGAGGGCCTGCGCCTGACGCGCGAACTCTTCAAGCCCGAAAAGATCATCAACTTTCCCTTGGGCAATACCGGCGCCCAGATGGGCGGCTGGTATATCAAGGAAATCAAGCGCGAAGGCGACCTGAAAGACCTGAAGATGCGGGTGGACGGCCTGGCGGGGGAGGTGCTTTCCCGGCTTGGCGTGGCGCCCCAGCAGGTTGAGCTCGCCGCCCTGGCGCAGGCCTTTGAAAAAGAGGGGCTGCAGGCGGTGGCCGGGGCGGGCGCCTATGAGGATGCCAAGCTCGGATTGAATAAAGTAGCTAAGTATTACTACGCACCCGGCTGGTGGGCAGGCGGCGAACAGCTCTCGCTCTACATCAACGACGAAGCCTGGAACCAGTTGCCCAAGCATTATCAATCGGTGGTGCAGTCCGCGGCGCTGGCCGCGCACACCGCCGCGACGGCGCGTTATGACGCGCTCAATCCGCAGGCGCTGGCTCAACTGACGGCCAACGGCGCGCAAGTGCGGGCTTTTCCCCGGTCCATCATGGACGCCGCGTTCGAGGCCTCGCAGCAGGTCTACAAGGACTTAAGCGCCAAAGACCCCAGATTCAAGGCATTGCACGATAGCTACATGGGCTTTCGCGACAGCGAGATGCCGTGGTTTCGCCTGACCGAGGGCGCGTTCGGCCAGTATCTGGGCGTGGCGTTGTCGGGCAGGAGTTAGGAGGGAAGCCGGTGCCGAATGGCATTCGGCGAGTTTCAGGGTTTGTGCTAGTAACCACACGTTTTTTACAAAAAAATGGGCGGTTTTGAGGCTTTTGTTGAACGGCATTCGAGTTTCGGCCTGATACAAAGGAGTAATATCCCGGGTCTTGACGCGCATACATGCGGCCTTTAGGCGGCATCGACGTCAATCCGGCAGGATTACATCAGCCCGGATTACCAATATTCCGAGACAGACTTTAAGGTGGTAACAACCATGCAATCCAAGACCAAAAAGCTGCTGGCCGCGCTGATCGCCGCCGGTATCGTCCCGGCCGCCCACGCAGCCGACATCAAGCTGGGCGTGGCTGAAGCCCTGTCCGGCGGCGCCGCCCAGTACGGCGTGTCGATCCGCAACGGTTTCCAGCTCGCGGCTGACGAAATCAACGCGGCCGGTGGCATCAACGGCAACAAGATCGTGCTGGTGATCGAAGACGAGCAAGGCAAGAAAGAAGAAGCCATCAACGTCTTCAAGAAGCTGATCTTCAAGGACAACGTCCTGATGGTCTTCGGTCCCACCCTGTCGAATTCCGCCCAGGCCGCCGACCCGGTCGCCCAGGCCGCCAAGACGGTCGTCTTCGGCACCTCCAACACCGCCGACGGCATCACCTCCATCGGCAACTACGTGTTCCGCAACTCGGTCACCGAAGCCGACGTGCTGCCCGCCACCATCTCCACCGTCAAGGCCAAGACCGGCCTGAAGAACGTGGCGGTGCTCTACGGCAACGACGACGTCTTCACCAAGAGCGGCTACGACAACTTCAAGAAGGCCCTGGAAGACCAGAAGATCCCGGTCACGACGACCGAAACGTTCGCCAAGGGCGACGTGGACTTCAAGGCCCAGCTCACCAAGATCAAGGGCACCAACCCCGACGCCATCGTGCTGTCCGCACTGCTGGCCGAAGGCGCCCCGATCATGGTCCAGGCCCGTCAGCTCGGCCTGAACGTGCCCGTCATCGGCGGCAACGGCATGAACTCGGTCAAGATTTTCGACCTGGCCCCCGGCGGCGCGTCGAACAATCTGTGGATCGGCAGCCCGTGGTCGATCGAAAACAAGTCGCCCGAGAACACCAAGTTCATCGACGCCTACAAGGCCAAGTTCACGAATGCCCCCGACCAGTTCGCGGCGCAGTCGTATGACGCGATGTACATCGTCGCCCAGGCTCTGAAGAACACCAAGCTCACCGGCGAACTGCCCAAGGATCGCGCTGCCCTGCGCGACGCCCTGCCGTCCGTGACCTGGACCGGCGCCACCGGCCCGTTCAAGTTCCGCCAGGCCAATGATCGCGCCGGCAAGCCGGCCGGTTACGACGCCGACCAGGCGCCGATCGTCAGCGTGACCAAGGACGGCAAGTACGTCATCGAGAAGTAAGCAGTACGCATCCCCGCGCGGGGGGATGCGCCTTGCGGATGGCCTCCCGGCCGTCTGCAAGGCGCTTTTTATCGCAGGGCCTCACCAAGTAGAAAGCTTCCCCGGGAGCACATCAGACCTCGCTGTGGGCACGGCGAGGCGGCCCTATCAGATTTGGAAAGTCCCATCATGTTCGAACAACAATTCGTCAATGCCTTGTCGCTGGGCTGTGTGTATGCACTGTTCGCGCTGGGCTTCACGCTGATCTTCGGCGTGCTCGGGGTGATCAACCTGGCGCATGGCGCCGTCTTCATGGTTGGCGCCTACGCAGCATTGGTCGTGGTCGAGCAATTCAGCCTGCCCTTGTGGGCCGCGCTGATGGTTGCGTTCTTCGTCGCCGGCTTTACCGGGGTCATCATCGACTACCTGGTGCTCAAGCCGCTGCGCAAGCGCAACGCACCCCACCTGATTCCCATGATCGCCACCATCGGTGTCGGCATCATCCTGAACAACGGCGCCCAAAGCATCTTTGGCGCCAGCAATCTGCGCTTCCCGCACGGCACCGTGCCCGAGGAAGTCATCGAAGTCGCCGGCCTGCACCTGACCGTCATCGAACTGGGGATCATCTTCCTGTCGTTCGCGCTGATGGCCGTGCTGATGTTCGTGATGCGCCGCACGCAGTTCGGCCGCGCGCTGCGCGCCATCGCCGAATCGCCCAAGGCCGCCTGGCTGCTGGGCATCAACGTCGAAAAGCTGTTCATCACCACCTCGTTCGCCGCGGCCGCCCTGGGCGGCGTGGCCGGCGTGCTGATCGGCCTGTACTCGAACGCGCTGTTCCCGCTGATGGGCCAGCCGATGCTGCACAAGGGCATCGCGGTCATCATCCTGGGCGGCATGGGCGACATCCGCGGCGCCATGCTGGGCGGTCTCTTCCTGGGCTTCGCCGAGGTGCTGTCCGTCGCTTACATCGGCTCCACCATGCGCGACGCGGTGGCTTTCGGCCTGCTGTTCCTGATCCTGCTGGTCCGCCCGCAAGGTCTGTTCGGCAAAGTGGTTCAACGCAAGGCTTAAGGTATGAGCGGATTCGAAAATTTCTGGGCCATCTACGGCAACCTGGTGCTGACGCTTGGCACCAATGCACTCCTGGCCCTCTCCATCTGGCTGACGCTGGCCTGCGGCATGCTTGCCATGGCCAACGCCGCCTTCATGGGCATCGGGGCCTACACGGCCGCGCTGCTCACCATGAATTACGACGCGCCCTTCGCGGTCGCACTGGCGGGCGGCATGGCCGCTCCGGCGCTGGTCGCGGCCCTGATCGGCCTGCCGACGCTGCGGTTGTCGGGGGTCTATCTGGCGATGGCCACGCTGGGCTTCGGTGAAGTGGTCCGCGTGACCATCCTGAACACCGAGTCCATCACCGGCGGCGCGCTGGGCCTGAACGGCATTCCCCAGCTCACGCAGTGGTGGCATGTGCTGCTGGCCGTGATCATCGTGCTGTTCGTGCTGTGGCGCGTGCGGGCCTCCAAGATCGGCCGTTCCTTCGACGCCATCCGGGGCGACGAGACCGCCGCCGGCATGATGGGCATCGACGTGCGCGCCAACAAGATGCTGGCCTTCGTGGCCGGCGCGGTGATCGCCGGTCTTGCCGGCGCGCTGAACGCGCACCTGACGTTCTTCATTGGTCCCAACGAATACGGCTTCGACCGCGGCGTCGAAATCCTGACGATGGCGATCCTGGGCGGCATCGGCGGCCTGGCCGGCCCCGTGCTGGGCAGCTTCATCATTACGACGCTGCCCGAATTGCTGCGCGGATTTGCGGATCTGCGCCTGATCGCGAATGGAGTGATCCTGGTGGTGATTGTGTTGTTCCTGCCGCAAGGCATCTGGGATCCGGCGCGCTTCAAGCGCTGGATGCGTCAAAGCCGCCAGGGAGGAAAGCGCCATGCTTGAGCTGTCTTCCGTCTCCAAGAGCTTTGGCGGCCTGCATGTGCTGCATGACGTCAGCCTGTCGGTGCCCGAAGGCGCCATCTTCGGCCTGATCGGCCCGAACGGCGCCGGCAAGACCACGGTGTTCAACCTGATCACCGGGCTGCTCCCGCCGAGCGGCGGCTCCATTACCTTCCAGGGCGAGAGCGTGCTGCGCAAGAAGCCGCACAGCATCACGCGCATGGGCATCGCCCGCACGTTCCAGAACATCCGTCTCTTCAAGGAGATGACGCTGCTGGAAAACGTCGTCGTGGGCGCCTACCGCCACATGAACTACGGTTTCCCCAGCCTGCTGCTGGGCCTGCCGGGTTACCGCGAACACGAGCAGCGCGCCCGCGAACGCGCGCACGAGCTGCTGACGTGGATGCGCCTGGACCACAAGGCCAACGATCTGGCCGACAACCTGTCCTACGGCGAGCAGCGCCGCCTGGAGCTGGCGCGCGCGCTGGCCACCGAGCCCAAGCTGCTGCTCCTGGACGAGCCCGTCGCCGGCATGAACACCGGCGAACGCGCCGAACTGATGCGCGAGATCCTGGCCATTCGCGACCGCGGCTACACCATCCTCATGATCGAGCACGACATGCGCTTCGTCATGGGTCTGTGCGAACGCATCGCGGTGCTGAACTTCGGCAAGATCATCGCGTGCGGCGGTCCCGAGGACATCCGCAACAACGAACAGGTCATCGAGGCCTACCTGGGCCGCGAAGACGACGAAGACACCGAACAAGCGGAGGCCGCCCGATGAGTCGCCGGGCCGCTCCCAAGACGAATACCGCAGCGCGACGCGCGGAGGCTACACAATGAGCGCCATGCTGGAAGTCCGCGGGCTCGAGGTCAACTACGGCCACATCGAGGCCGTGCGCGGCATCGACCTGGACCTGAACGCCAACGAAATCACCGCCCTGGTCGGCGCCAACGGCGCCGGCAAGTCGACGACGCTGCTTGCGCTGTCGGGCCTGTTGCCCAAGGCGCGCGGCCGCATCCTCTTCGAGGGCGAAGACGTCACCAACCTTGCGCCGAACCAGCTGGTCGCGCGCGGCATCGTGCAGGTGCCCGAAGGCCGGGCCATCCTGACCACCATGACGGTGCTGGAAAACCTGGAACTCGGCGCCTATCGCCGCGGCCTGAAGAACGTCGCGTCCGATCTGGAATACGTGTTCAACCTGTTTCCGCGCCTGAAAGAGCGGATCAGCGGCATGGCCGGCAACCTGTCCGGCGGCGAGCAGCAGATGCTGGCCATCGGCCGGGCCCTGATGGCCAAGCCGCGCCTGCTGCTGCTGGACGAGCCCTCGATGGGCTTGGCGCCGATCGTCGTGCAGGAAATCTTCCGGTCGCTGCGTGCCATCAACGCCGACGGCCTCACGCTGTTCCTGGTCGAACAGAACGTGCGCCAGGCGCTCAAGATTGCCCAGCAAGGCTACGTGCTTGAAAACGGCGCCATGGCGCTGACGGGCACGGGCCGCGAACTGCTCGGCCACCCGCGCGTCCTGGAAGCCTACCTGGGTGCCTGACGCGCAGGGGGCGGCATGCGTCCCCTGATGAATTTTGCGGCGGCTGTCCTGGAATGGCCGCTGCGAATCGCCTGAATTCTGTCCGCTTGCCCATTTTTTGAGCAGCCGTGTTAGAATTTCAGGCTTTCCCTCATTTTGACCTTTGCACGGGCGGATTCATAACGCTTAGGCGGGGGGCGATAAGGGCTGGAATTTGTGCCTGAATGGCTGTAACCCGAAGGGCTGCAAATTTCTGCCTAGTCTGGGAAAGAATGCTGGCTGGATGTTCTAGCCAGAGCAAATTTTTTATTCTTAGGAACCATCATGAAGACCTTTGTGGCCAAGCCGCATGAAGTCCAACGTGACTGGTTTGTGATCGACGCCAAGGGCAAAGTCCTCGGTCGTGTGGCCAGCGAAGTCGCACGTCGTCTGCGTGGCAAGCACAAACCTGAATTCACGCCTCACGTTGATACCGGTGACTACATCGTCATCATCAACGCGTCCGATATCGTTGTTACCGGCGCCAAGGCGAAAGACAAGAAGTACTTCCGCCACACGACGTACCCGGGCGGTATCCGTGAAACGAACTTCGAGAAAATGCAAGAGCGTTTTCCCGGCCGTGCCATTCAGAAGGCCGTCAAGGGCATGCTGCCCAAGGGTCCTCTGGGCTACGCCATGATCAAGAAGCTGAAGGTCTATGCTGGTGCCGAGCACCCGCACACCGCCCAGCAGCCCAAGACGCTGGATATCTAAGGAAACGCCATGATCGGTAACTGGAATTACGGAACCGGCCGTCGCAAAACTTCGGTGGCTCGCGTTTTCATCAAGAAGGGCACTGGCAAGATCGTCGTCAACGGCAAGCCCGTCGACGAGTTCTTCGCTCGTGAAACCGGCCGCATGGTCGTGCGCCAGCCGCTGGAACTGACCGGCCACCTGGAATCGTTTGACATCAAGGTCAACGTGCACGGCGGCGGCGAAACCGGCCAAGCCGGCGCCATCCGTCACGGCATCACGCGTGCCCTGATCGATTACGACGCCACGCTGAAGCCCTCGCTGTCGCAAGCTGGCTTCGTGACCCGCGATGCCCGTGAAGTCGAACGTAAGAAGGTCGGCTTCCGCAAGGCGCGTCGTCGCAAGCAGTTCAGCAAGCGTTAATGCCCTGCAAAAAGCCCGCTTCGGCGGGCTTTTTGTTTTTGGGCCGGCAATGCAATGTCATCGCTGGCCCCGCGCGAGGAACTCCGCGCCACGCGTTCGGTCGGAAAAAGGTTTGCAGTGGCAATTGCAGCACGCCTGCCGCATTAGCGGGTTTCCCGAGCGATACAATCGTTATTCGTTCTCCGAAGAGCATTCATCATGGCCCAAGCATCGAACACCCGCATCAAGGTTGGTATCGTCGGCGGCACCGGATACACCGGTGTCGAACTGCTGCGCTTGCTTTCGCAGCATCCCAACGTGGAATTGACTGCCATCACGTCCCGCAAGGAAGACGGCCTGCCCGTCGCCGACATGTACCCGAACCTGCGCGGCCGTGTGAAGCTTGCATTCTCGGCCCCGGAAAAGGCTTCGCTGACTGACTGCGACGTCGTCTTCTTCGCCACGCCCCACGGCGTGGCCATGGCGCAGGCGCAAGAGCTCATCGCCGCCGGCACCCGCGTCATCGACCTGGCCGCCGATTTCCGCCTGCAGGACATCCCCACGTTCGAACGCTGGTACAAGATTCCCCACACCTGCCCGGACATCCTGGCCGAGTCGCAATACGGCCTGGTTGAACTGAACCGCGAAGCCATCTCCAAGGCGCGCGTCATCGGCAACCCCGGCTGCTATCCCACCACGGTGCTGCTGGGCCTGGCGCCGCTGCTTGAAGGCGGCAAGGCGCTGGTCGATACGCAAACGCTGATCGCCGATTGCAAGTCGGGTGTGTCCGGTGCCGGCCGCAAGGCAGAGGTGGGCTCGCTGTTTTCGGAAGCGTCCGACAACTTCAAGGCCTACGGCGTGGCCGGCCATCGCCACCACCCCGAAATCACCGCCCAGCTGGAAAAGCTGGCCGGCGGCAAGGTGGGCCTGACGTTCGTGCCGCATCTGGTGCCGATGATCCGCGGCATGTTCTCCACCATTTACGCCCGCATTCAACCCGAGGCGCGCGACACCGACTTTCAGGCCCTGTTCGAAGCGCGCTACGCCGATGAACCGTTCGTGGACGTCATGCCTGCCGGCAGCCATCCCGAAACGCGCTCGGTGCGCGGGTCCAACAACCTGCGCATCGCGCTCAGCCGCCCGGGCAACGGCGACCTGCTGATCGTCATGGTGGTGCAGGACAATCTGGTCAAGGGCGCCGCCGGTCAGGCCGTGCAGAACATGAACCTCATGTTCGGCATCCCCGAAACGATGGGCCTGGACCAGGTCGCCATCCTGCCGTAACGCCAAGGCGGCCCGTTTGCCGGGCCGCCAATATTGCTCTTTATGCCCGCAGATCCCGCCGCCCGCTCCCCATCGCGAAGTCACGGCGCAGTCGTGCGCCTGTGCGCGATGCTGCTGCTGGGCGTGCTGGTGGGCGGGATCGCCGGGTTCTTCCACGCGCGCCAGCTCTATCGTCCGCAGGACGCCGTGGTCATCAGCGTCCAGCAGGCCGAGGCGCAGGACGAGGCCATGCGTCAGCAGGCCACGCAACTGCGCTACATTCGCGGCCAGCTCGATAAGGCCGATGGCGAACTCGTCATCGAGCGATCGGCCCGCCAAGAACTCGAAACCCAGCTTCACGCCGCCCAAGCCGAACTCGGCCGCGTGCGTGACCAGCTTGCCTTCTATGAACAGCTGCTGCCGCCCGGCCCTGAGGGCTCGGTGGACATTCGCAGCATGCAGATCGACCGCGAGGGCGGCGGCCTGCGGTACAAGGTCCTGCTGATGCGCAGTGGCCGCAATGGTGGTACGCCCTTTGCGGGCGCGCTGCGCTTTCAGGCCACCGGCGTGCTCAAGGGCGAAACCGTCACGGTGGACCTAGCGCCCATGCAGCTCAAGGCCGAGACCGGCCCCGTCACGGCCACCGGAGAAAACCTGACCGCCGCGTCGCTCGCCCTGCAGTTCGACCAGTATCAGCGCAGTCAGGGCATCCTGGCCGTGCCTGACGGATTTGTCCCCGAAAGCGTGACCGTCAGCGTCCTCGAGGGGGAAACCGTCCGCGCTTCGCGCAGTGTCAAGCTTGAACTTTGAGTCTGGTCAAGCCCTGCGCTATAGTGACACCATACGAGCGGCGACGCCGCTCACTGAATTTGGCCGTACCGGCCAGGAGTGAACCATGAATGCAGTGACCGAAACCGTCGACCTTCAGGCCCCCCCGCCTGTTCCCCTGGTGTTCACCGACTCGGCTGCCGCCAAAGTGAAAGACCTGTTGGCCGAAGAAGGCAACCCCGAACTGAAGCTGCGCGTTTTCGTGCAGGGCGGCGGCTGTTCCGGCTTCCAGTACGGTTTTACGTTTGATGAAGTCGTCAACGAAGACGACACCGTGCTGGACAAGGCCGGCGTGCAATTGCTCGTCGATCCGATGAGCTTCCAGTATCTGGTCGGCGCCGAGATCGACTACAAGGAAGACCTGGAAGGCGCGCAGTTCGTCATCCGCAATCCCAACGCCAGCACCACCTGCGGCTGCGGCTCCTCGTTCTCGGTGTAATCACCCAGGCAGGAAAGATAAAAAGCCCTTCGGTTTGCCGAAGGGCTTTTGCATGGGCGCGTGATGGATCGCGCTCAGGCCGGATACAGCGCTCCAAGAATCCTTGCGCCGCGCGCGCCCGTCACACTGGGCAGGCCGGCCGGCTTGCCGGTCATGAACGCGTGCGCCAGCCAGGCGAACGCCAGGGCCTCCACCTGTTGCGCAGGCACGCCCAGGGCGTCGGTCGCGTGGACGGGGCGTTGCAGGCAATACGCCAGTTCCTGCATCAGGCCGGCGTTGTGGGCGCCGCCGCCGCAGACAAAGACTTCTTGCGTGCCCGCTGCCGCCCGGTCGATGGCGTCCGCCACGGTTCTGGCCGTCAGCCGCTGCAGCGTGGCCTGAACGTCCTCCGGCGCGGGCGCGGCGCCGTCGAATTCGGCCAGTCGGGCGTCGAGCCATTGCATGTTGAAAAGGTCGCGGCCCGTGGATTTGGGGGGCGGCAGGCCGAACCACGGCTCGCTGCCGATGAGTTGTTCAAGCAATGGCGCCAGCGCCTGCCCCGAGGCCGCCCAGCGGCCCCCGGCGTCGTAAGGGCGGCCCAGATGCCGTTGGCACCAACCATCCAGCAGCACGTTGGCCGGGCCGGTGTCGAAGCCGCGCGCCGGCTGCCCGGGCACGAGCAGCGTCACGTTGGCGATGCCGCCCAGGTTCAGCACGGCGCGCCCGTGGCTGGCGCCGAAGATGGCGGCGTGAAACGGCGGCACCAGCGGTGCGCCCTGGCCGCCAGCGGCAACGTCGCGCGAACGGAAGTCGGCCACGACGGCGATGCCCGTCAGTTCCGCCAGCAGGGCGGGTGCGTTCAGTTGCAGGGTGTACCCAAGGTCCGGGCGGTGACGCACGGTCTGGCCGTGCGCGCCGATGGCGCTGACGTCGCTGGCGGCCACGCCGGCATCCGCAAGCAATGCCGACACGGCTTGGGCATAGACACGCGCCAACGCATTGGCCGCGAGCGCCGCGCGGGCAAGTTCGTCGCCGCCCGATTCGTTCAGCGACAGCAGCTCGTGCCGCAGATTCTCTGGCATGGGGAGGCTGGCGTTGGCCAGCACCTGAGGCGCCTGGCCGTCGTCCAGACGGGTCAGCACGCCGTCGACGCCGTCGACGCTGGTGCCGGACATCAGGCCAATGTAGAGCGTGCGGCGGTCCTGCTGGATGGGCTGGGTGGCATTCACGGGCGCCTCCAAAGAAAAAGGCGGCTAGGGCTTGATGCCCCGCCGCCGCACCCGCTGCGCGCGGGCCTGTTTTTTTCGGACCTGCCTTAGCGGCTGGCCACGTTGGTCAGCGCGTCGGGCAGCGTCTGCTGGAACTGCGTCAGCAATTGGATCTGCTGCTTGTAGGGGCCAACCGCCTGGTTGAACGCGCGCACTTCCGCGGGTTCGAGGGCGCGGGCCACGGGCAGGTCCACCGACAGCGGATCGATGGGCTGGTTGTCGACGCGGAACTCGTAGTGCAGGTGCGGGCCGGTGGCCCAGCCGGTGGAACCGACGTAGCCCAGCAGTTGGCCCTGCGACACCTTCGAGCCCTTGGTGACGCCTTCGGCGATGCGGCTCTGGTGCGCGTAGAGGGTCGAGTACTTGCCGTGGTGCTTGACGATGACCACGTTGCCGTAGCCGTTCTGCCAGCCCGAGAATTCGACCGTGCCGTCCGCGGTGGAGTGGATCGGCGTGCCCGACGGCGCGGCGTAGTCCACGCCCTTGTGTCCCGTCCAGGTCTTGTGGATGGGGTGCATGCGCATGCCGAAGGTCGAGCTGATGCGGCTGAACTTCAGGGCGGTGCGCAGGAAGGCGCCGCGCAGGCTGGTGCCGTCGAAGTCGTAATAGGAGCCGGTCTTTTCGTCGGGGCTGAACCAGACGGCGTTGTAGGTCTTGCCGCCGTTGATGAATTCCAGGGCCAGCACGCGGCCGGCGCCAGCGTAGCGGCCGTCGTGCGAGCGCACTTCGTAGACCACGCGGAATTGATCGCCCTGGCGCAGGTCGCGCAGGAAGTCGATCTTGGCGCTAAGGATGTCGGCCATTTGCATGGTGACCGAGTCGGGAATGCCGGCCGAGTCCGTGGCGCCGAAGAGCGAGGACTTGATGGTGCCGACCGCGACGCGGGTCTGGCGTTCCGTGCTTTCGGTGACTTCCTCGGCCTTGTAGCCGTCGCCGGACGGGGCAACGTGCAGCATGCGCGTCACGACCTGGCCGTCGGTCTCGTTGCCGGGCGTGTGGATGTAGCGCAGCCACACCAGATTGCCCGCTTCGTCCGTGGCGGCTTGCACCGAGCGGCCCGGGTACAGCTTGTAGATGCTGCGGGCGCTGGCGTCGTGGGTCAGGAACGACTGGAGATTGGGGGCGTCGAGTTCCAGGCGCTGCAGCACCGCCGACAGCGTGTCGCCCGGACGGATCCGGGTTTCGCTGATGTAGGGGGCGGCGCTGGGCGTGCTGACTTCGACTTGCTCGGCGGTCAGCGGCAGAATGCTCTGGATGACGCGCGAGGGGGGGAGTTCGGTGCGGTCGGGTTGCTGCACCATGCCGAGAGCGGCGGCGCCTGCGAACAGACCAATTGCGGTGACGAGAAGCGTGCGGCGGAAAAGTCCCGAGCGATGGGGCTTGGGCTCAACGGGCGCAAATACGGCAGCGACTTTGCGCTTGAGGCCACTCGCCAGTTCGTGGAGGCCACGATTCATCGTGAAAATACCCTCTCAGGTGGCTTGAACTCGCAGGGTGCGGTACACGAACGGCCCTCGCGCGCACCGTTTCCGGGGCAAGGGCTGGCGCGGGGGCGCATCTTGTGAACAAGGGATGTAGAGCGAACGCAACTGCGTACATATGGCAGTTGCGTATGATTAGGCCGGTATCCTAGCTGATTCGGCTAGAATTTACGATAGTTTTCGTCACTTTTTACACCTTTTTGTCGGCTGAAGCCGCATTGGCCCCCCTGTCATGTCACCCACCGAAGCCCCCATTACACCTGAAGTCGAAGCCGATCTGCGTATAGCCAAGCGCGGCTGCGATGAGCTGCTGGTCGAAGCCGAATTCGCCCGCAAGCTGGCCAAGAGCCGCGCCACTGGCGTGCCGCTGCGCATCAAGCTTGGCCTGGATCCGACCGCACCGGACATCCACCTGGGCCACACGGTGGTGCTGAACAAGATGCGCCAGCTCCAGGACCTGGGGCACAACGTCATCTTCCTGATCGGCGACTTCACCTCCACCATCGGCGACCCCAGCGGCCGCAACAGCACCCGCCCGCCGCTCACGCGCGAACAGATCGAGGCCAACGCCAAGACCTATTACGCGCAGGCCAGCCTGGTGCTGGATCCGGCCCGCACCGAGATCCGCTACAACTCAGAATGGTGCGACCCGCTCGGCGCCCGCGGCATGATCCAGCTCGCGTCGCGTTACACGGTGGCGCGCATGATGGAGCGTGAAGACTTCACGAAGCGCTTCAAGGGCGGTATCCCGATCTCGGTGCATGAATTCCTGTATCCGCTGATGCAGGGTTACGACTCGGTCGCGCTGAAGTCAGATCTGGAGCTGGGGGGCACCGATCAGAAGTTCAACCTGCTGGTCGGGCGCGAACTGCAAAAAGAGTATGGACAGGAGCCGCAATGCATCCTGACGATGCCGCTGCTGGTCGGGACGGACGGCGTAGAGAAGATGTCCAAGTCCAAGGGCAACTACATCGGCATTTCGGAGTCGCCCGATTCCATGTTCGGCAAGCTGATGTCGATCTCCGACACGCTGATGTGGCGCTACTTCGAACTGCTGTCCTTCCGCTCGCTGGAGGAGATCGCGGCGCTCAAGCAAGAGATCGATGGCGGGCGCAATCCGCGCGATGCCAAGGTGATGCTGGCGCAGGAAATCATCGCGCGCTTTCATTCCGCCAAGGCCGCCGACGATGCGCTGGCCTCGTTTGAGGCGCGTTTCCGCGACGGCGCGATTCCCGACGACATGCCCGAGGTCAATATCGGCGGCGCGCCGGTGGGTATTCTGAAGCTGTTGCGCGAAGCGGGTCTGGTCGCCTCCGGGTCGGAAGCGCAGCGCAACGTCGAGCAGGGCGGGGTGCGCGTCAACGGCGATCGCGTGGAAGACAAATCGTTGCAATTGCCGGCCGGGACTTACGTCGTTCAGGTGGGCAAGCGAAAGTTCGCCCGTGTTAACTTGAACCCGTAATTGCGAAGTTTTGATACGCTGAGGGTACAGACAGGGGCAGAGCGCCTTTGCGGCATTTACAGGAGCACGACATGGAACTTTCGAGTTTGTCATTTTCCGATCACGAGTCGATTCCCGAGCGCTACGCATTCGGCAAGATCGATGCGCAATCGCACGTCGCGCTGGCAGATAACTTCAACCCGCAGTTTTCCTGGGACGACGTCCCCGCGGGCACACAGTCGTTTGCACTGATCTGCCACGATCCGGATGTGCCCTCGCGCCCAGACGACGTCAACCAGGAAGGCCGCGAAGTGCCCGCCGACCTGGCCCGCGTGGATTTCTTCCACTGGGTGCTGGTGGACCTGCCGGCCGACCTGCGCGAGATCGACGAAGGCGCGTTCTCCAACGGCATCACGCCGCGCGGCAAGGGTGGCCCGCTGGCGCCCATGGACGCGCGCCAGGGCATCAACTCCTACTCGTCGTGGTTCGCCAATGACCACGACATGAGCGGCGAGTACTTCGGCTACGACGGTCCTTGCCCGCCCTGGAACGATGCCCTGGTGCATCGCTACATCTTCACCCTGTATGCGTTGGACGTGCCCAGCCTGAACCTGCAGGGCTCGTTCACGGGCGAAGACGCGCTGCGGGCGATCCAGAAGCACGTGCTGGCCAAGGCATCGCTGACCGGGACCTATACGCTGAACCCCCGGCTCGCGCCCAAGCAAATCGGGGCCACGTCGGCCTGACGCTCAGCCAGATGTACGCAGGGCCGCCCAGTGCGGCCCTAATGAGATGGTCAGCCCGATCCCCACGAAGCGGTACGCTGAGTGGGGATTGTTCTTTCTGGGAGACCTC
>NZ_JAGXJZ010000380.1:0-319 GCF_019091095.1 Achromobacter sp. GbtcB20
TCCTTCTCCCTGCGCTCCTCCCATGATGCGAAGACGCCGGCGCCTGGTTCCGCCCGGTTTGCTGCCGTTCCCACTGTCCGGACACTGTGACACCAGGTGTCCCAAATAGGTACATCTGTACCGGGCTGCGGCCTGCTTCTCTCCGCTTTCCTTACTGGCTTGCCCTGCAAGCGCCACGAAAGCGCGCTGGCACGGCGCTTGCACGACCTTGATGTGCTTACAAAAGCACGCCGCCGCTGCGCCGGTCACAGGCACCAACCAGAGAAAGAGGACGGCACGAATCTCGCGGACATCCGCAAACTCGGCGTCGCCAACCCCT
>NZ_JAGXJZ010000381.1:0-319 GCF_019091095.1 Achromobacter sp. GbtcB20
GCTTCGTGATGTCCCGTGCGCGAACTGAACAGGAACTCGACGATGCTGGGGACGAATTGCTGCAGATAATGGCTGGAAAGGCCAAATCCCATGGCCGAAATCGCTGCTGCCACATAGGGTGCAACGGGGCCTAGCAGCGGAAAGAGCTGGGCTTCAATGACGGGATCCAGGCCGTCCCAGATGACGAGGCTGCCGCTGACGATGATGGTCTCGGTGATCTTCGACACGAGATCGGCCTTGCTCATGTTGCTCGCGTCCTTGAACAGCGACCAAGCCGCCGTGCCCAGATCAAATATATTGCGCGCCAGTTGGTAAATCT
>NZ_JAGXJZ010000382.1:0-319 GCF_019091095.1 Achromobacter sp. GbtcB20
GACCAGCACCATGGCTTCCAGCAGCGTGTGCACTACCTTTGTGATGGCCACGCTGACGAACTTGGAGGTGTCGAACGGCACCGAGTACGCAATGTCTTCGGGGTACGAAGCCGACAGTTCCTTCAGGCGGGCATTCACGGCCTTGACGGTGTCGGTGGCGTTGGCGCCCGGCGCAAGCTGCACCGCCGCGCCGACCGCCTTCTTGCCGTTCAGGCGCGTTTCGAAGTCATAGCCCTGGCGGCCGACTTCCAGGCGCGCAACGTCGGCCAGGCAGACGCAGGAGCCATCCGGATTGGCGCGCAGGACGATGCGCCCGAAT
>NZ_JAGXJZ010000383.1:0-319 GCF_019091095.1 Achromobacter sp. GbtcB20
AGGAAAAGATGAGAATCAATGTCAGTTCGAACTCCGCCGACGTCGGCGCTCGGATGAGCGAGCTGGGCCGCCAGGGCCCGTATGTCGCGGCCGAGGCGCTCACCCGTTCGATCAAGGATGCACAGTCGGCCTTCAAGGACGAGATGCGCGCCAGCCTGGATCGCCCGACGAACTACGCGCTCAACGGCACGTTCGTGAAGACGGCGACGAAGGCCAAGCTGGAGGCGCGCCTGTGGGACAAGGACAACCCGTTCGGCAAGGGCGTGCCGGCCGATCGCTTCCTGCTGCCGCACGTGTACGGCGGCGGGCGCGGTCACAA
>NZ_JAGXJZ010000384.1:0-317 GCF_019091095.1 Achromobacter sp. GbtcB20
GTGCACGCGTCCAAGGACCGCGCTGTCGTGGAAAACGGCCAGATCGTCATCCGTCCGATGAACTACCTGGCCATGTCGTACGACCACCGTATCATCGACGGCCGCGAAGCCGTGCTGGGCCTGGTCGCCATGAAGGAAGCGCTGGAAGATCCGGCGCGCCTGCTGCTCGACCTGTAATCCCGCGGTAACGTAGCAGGTAGGTAATTCAAGTAGTACCCGGACATGCGCGCCGCGCGCGCATGTCCACCGACTAGTGAGGACTGCCATGATCTCCGATGAAATCCGGCGTTTGCACGAACTGCACCAGGCCGGCGCCT
>NZ_JAGXJZ010000385.1:0-316 GCF_019091095.1 Achromobacter sp. GbtcB20
GAAGAGATGAACAAGACGGGCGCCCTCGAATTGCTGATCCCGGTCGTGCAACCCGCCGAACTGTGGCAGGAAACCGGCCGCTGGGACAAGATGGGGCCGGAGCTGATGCGCGTCAAGGACCGCCACGGCCGCGACTACGCCATCCAGCCGACCTCGGAAGAAGTCGTCACCGACGTCGTGCGCAGCGAGATCAAGTCCTACCGTCAACTGCCGCTGAACTTCTACCACATCCAGACCAAGTTCCGCGACGAGCGCCGTCCGCGCTTCGGCCTGATGCGCGGCCGCGAGTTCACGATGAAGGACGCCTATTCCTTCG
>NZ_JAGXJZ010000386.1:0-316 GCF_019091095.1 Achromobacter sp. GbtcB20
GGTCGATCCCGATCGCATGCGCGAACTGGCGGTGGGCGAGGTCGGCGAGAACGTCGTCCACGGGCCCCAGGTGATGCGCGGCTACTGGAACAATCCGCAGGCGACGAACGAATCCTTCGTCGAGATCGACGGCAAGCGTTTTCTTCGGACCGGCGACCTCGGACGGGTCGACGAGGATGGCTACTTCTTCATGGTCGACCGCCTGAGCGCATGATCAACGCCTCGGGCTACAAGGTCTGGCCGGCCGAGGTCGAGTCGCTGAT
Source organism: Achromobacter sp. GbtcB20 (assembly GCF_019091095.1). NCBI lineage: Bacteria > Pseudomonadati > Pseudomonadota > Betaproteobacteria > Burkholderiales > Alcaligenaceae > Achromobacter > Achromobacter sp. GbtcB20. The sequence goes on from NZ_JAGXJZ010000386.1 coordinate 264, forward strand.
GTACCGGCACCCGGCGATCCGCGAGGTGGGCGTGGAGGCCGCGCACGACGGGC
>NZ_JAGXJZ010000387.1:0-315 GCF_019091095.1 Achromobacter sp. GbtcB20
CCGCCAGCCCCCATTATAACCGACCCCATGGTTTTTGGGGCCGGAAATGCAAGGCGCTCAGGAACGCCTGTTCAACAGCGCCAGCAGTGCTTGCGCCCCCGGCTCCGACGACGCCGGATTCTGCCCCGTGACCAGCAGGCCATCGGTGACGACATACGGCGCCCAGTCCTCGGCCTTGCTGTACTGGCCGCCGTTCTTGACCAGCATGTCCTCGACCAGGAAAGGCACGACATCGGTGAGGCCCACGGCCGCCTCCTCGGTATTGGTGAAACCCGTCACGCGCTTGCCCTGGTCCAGGGGCGCGCCGCCCTCGCC
>NZ_JAGXJZ010000388.1:0-315 GCF_019091095.1 Achromobacter sp. GbtcB20
ATAGATGGCCCGCTCGCGTACCCGCATCCCCTGTTCGCTCTGCTTGCGCGCCGTGATGTCGAGCCCGGTGCCGAATACGCAGGGCAGGCTGCCGAGGCTGGTGCGCACGCAGTGGAACAGGAAGGTCGTGCGCTTGCCGTGCTTGCCGAGCAGTTCGGCCTCGTGCGAGGAACCGTGCTGGTCGAAGGCGTCCATGATCTTCTGCACGATGGTCGGCCGGTCTTTCTCCGCGAAGAAGCATTCCACTTGACTGGTGGGTATTTCCTCGCTCGACATTTCGAGCGCTTCTTCCAGCTGGTGGTTCCACAGCAGCAG
>NZ_JAGXJZ010000389.1:0-315 GCF_019091095.1 Achromobacter sp. GbtcB20
CTCGCTGAAGAAATTCCTCAACCTGCGCGCCGACGCCTTCCTGTCGAACGACTACCTGGCCTCGGACTTCGCCTGGATGGACCTCGACAGCCCGGTCGACATCACCATCGGGCCCTACGAGACCTATAACGACGAGCTGTTCGGCTACAAGGCCGCGTTCGAGGCCTACGTCAGCGTGCGCGATCCGAAGGAAACGCAGAAGCTGAACTTCTTCGGCAAGCACATGCAGGAGCTGGAAGACAACCTGCCGCTCGACAAGCAGTACCGCAATCCGAAGGTCGGGGCGATGGCGCCGATGGTGGTGGTGAGCCAGGT
>NZ_JAGXJZ010000039.1:0-25104 GCF_019091095.1 Achromobacter sp. GbtcB20
TGCTTCGGCGTGCTTAAAACTCGGACACCGTATCGGCCCGACTACGCCTGAGCGCTTGACGGTCAAGACGGTATCTGAGAACAGTGTCTGACACCCGACAACAATTTCAAGGCACCACGTCGTCGCCCACCTCGGCGGCCACGTGGCTGACATCGCCCCAGTCCAACACTTCCCATTTGCGGCCATCCACGCCGACGCGGTTGATGCTGACATTGAGCAGCGCGGCGTCGCGCGGCGCGTTCAGGGGCACGCCCGAGGCATGGCGCCAGATGATGTCCAGCACGCCGCCATGAGTGAACAGCAGGATGCGCTCGCCGTCATGGCGGCTGGCGATATCGTCGACCGTGCTGATGACGCGCGACTGGAACTGGCCCAGCGTTTCGCCGCCGTCCAGCGGGCGCAGCGGATCGCGGCTCTTCCAGGCGGCCGCGGCCTCGGGCGCCAGCACGTCGATGCGCTCATGGTCCAGGCCTTCCAGCACACCAAAACCCCGTTCGCGGATGCCGGGCTCCACGCGCACGCGCAGGCCTAGCTGCTCGGAGACCGGCACGGCGGTCGCGTGCGCGCGCTGCAGATCGCTGCTGTAGATCGCGTGGATGGGTGTGTGCTTGGCCTCGTCGTGCAGGCGCGAGGCCAGCAGGCTGGCCTGGTTGACGCCAAATTCGTTCAGGGGGATGTCTTGCCAGCCTTGCAGGCGCCGCTGGCGATTCCAGTCGGTTTCGCCGTGGCGGATGAACCAGATTTCAGTCATTGCAGTCTTGTTGCGGGAATTGAGCCTTAAGCCTGGGCGGGCGCGATGGGCGCGCGCGGTTTCCAGATGGCTTGAATGATCGAGCTTAACGCGACCAGCGCGGGCTCGCTAGCGCGTTCGTAAGGCAGCATGAAGCCCAGCACGGCGTCCACGCGCGCCTGGCCCCACACGATGAAGTCGTTGGACGCCGCGCCCGCCAGCGCGGTTTCCTCGCGCAGCAGCGCGCAGCCCGCACCCGCCCGCACCAGCGCGTCCATGTTGGCCTGGTCGTCGTTCTGCATCACGATGCGCGGCGACAGGCCGTGCCGTTCGAACATATCGCGCAGCAGCAGATGCGTGTGACTGCCGGACTGCCCGTCCAGCCACGGCAGTTGCGCCACTTCGCGCCAGCCGCCGCGTTTGAGCACCGCCGCGTGTTCGCCGGGCATGGCGATGCGGTACCGCACACTGCGCAGCGGTTGCCACAGCACGCCACGCGGCGCGTTGGCCGCGATGGTCAATGCGGCAGGCAGACGGCCCGTGCTCACCTGTTCGGCCAGCGTCGCCGCGGGCTGCGTCTGCGTCTTTAACTCAACCAGCGGCAAGCGCTGCGTCACGGCCGAGGCCAACTCGCCCAGGCGCAGGAAATCGGGCTTTTCGCTGGGGACGCCCAGCTCGACAATGCCGTGCAGATTGCCCTGCAGCTGCTGCGCCTCGGACTTGAACTGCGCGCCCAGCACCAGCAGCGATTCCGCCGTTGGCAGCAATACTTCGCCTGCCTTGGCCAGGGCCAGGCGGCCGCCGCTGCGATCGAACAGCGCCACGCCCAGGCTCTGCTCCAGCGCCTTGATCTGTGCCGTCACAGCGGGCTGCGTCAGCGACAGCGCCTCGGCCGCCTTCGTCAGGTTGCCCAGCCGGGCGACCGTGACGAAGGCGCGGATCTGGTAGATTTCCATGGCCGCGAGTGTAGGTCAGGCCGCCAGCAACCGCACCTGTGTCGGCTCCAGCCCCACGGACACCGGCGCGCCCGCCGGAAACGGCGACAGGCCGGCCAGATGCGCCTGGTCCGCGGTCAGGCGCTGTTCGCCGACCTGCACCTGATAGCGCGTGAATTCGCCCAGGAATTCGCTGCTTTCCACAATGCCGGGCAGCCAGACGTAGCGCGCATCGCCCAGGCCGTCCGCCATCTCGATCTGCACCGTGTGGGGCCGGAAACTTGCCGCCAGCCGCGTGGCCGCGGGCGCGTCGCCCGCCAGCGGCAGATGCAGGTCGCCCACGCCGTCCACCGCCAGCGTCACGCTGCTGCTGGTGCGCTCGCGCACATTGCCTTCCAGCACATTCATCGTGCCCACGAAGTTCGCCACGAAGCGGTTCACCGGGTAGTCAAACAGCGTGCTGGGCGCGCCGATCTGCTGCACCACGCCGTGGTCCAGCACCGCCATGCGGTCGGCGGTCGTCATCGCTTCTTCCTGGTCGTGCGTGACGAAGATCGTCGTGATCCCCAGGCGGCGCTGCAGGCTCAGGAGGTCCTGGCGCATCTGCACGCGCAGCTTCTTGTCCAGGTTGGACAGGGGTTCATCCAGCAGCAGCACCTGCGGTTCGATCACGATGGTGCGCGCCAGCGCCACCCGCTGCTGCTGTCCGCCGGACAGTTGGTTTGGACGCCGCTTGGCATATTGGGACAGGCCGACCAGATCGAGCGCGGCTTCGACCTTGATGCGGATCTCGGCGCGCGGCAGCTTGCGCTCGACCAGCCCGAACGCCACGTTGTCCCACACCGTCATGTGTGGCCACAGCGCGTAGTTCTGGAACACCATGCCGATGTTGCGGTGCCAGGGCGGGGTGCCGCTGATGTCCTTGCCGTCCACCAGCAACTGGCCGGCGCTATGCCGGTTGAACCCCGCAATCAGCCGCAGCAACGTGGACTTGCCGGACCCCGACGGCCCGAGCAGTGCGAAGAACTCGCCTGGCTCGATGCTGATGCTGACGTCCTTGAGCACTTCGGTGTTGCCGTAGGAAAGCTGAATGTTGCGGCATTCGACGCTGACTTTCTTCATGCGGATTCCCCTTCATTGCGCGCCGGCTGCTGGCGTTTGGACGCGCGGTCCACCAGCACGTGCGAGATGTATGTGCCGATGCCCACGGCGACCACCGCCAGGACGCCGAGCGCGGCGCCCGGGCCCCGGCCCGCCGCGCTTTGCATGTAGAGATAGATGCCATAGCTCATGGGCGCCTGGCTGTCCTTGGTCACCAGCATGATGGTGGCCGACAGTTCCACGGCCGCGGTGACGAAGCTGGTCACAAAGCCCGCCAGCATGCCGCCCGCCATCAGCGGCACCACCACGCGGCGGATCGTGCTCATGCGCGTGGCGCCCAGGGACTGGGCGGCTTCTTCCAGCGACACGTGGATCTGCTGCAACGCCGCCACGCACGAGCGCAGCGCATACGGCAACCGCCGCACGGAATACGCCAGCATGATGATGATCCACGACGAAGTCAGCAGCGTGCCCGTGCCCGGCAATTCGATGCCGCGGAAAGTGCGCAGAAAGCCGATCGCCAGCACGATGCCCGGAATCGCCAGCGCCGCGGAAGCAAGAAAATCCAGCCATTGGCGCGCGGGCAGCCGGGTGCGCAGCATCAGGTATGCGATCGCGGTGCCCAGGATCACGTCGATGCCGGCAGCCAGTCCGCAGTACAGCAACGTGTTGGCGATCATGCCCTGCGACTCGGAGAACACCGCCGAATAATGCGCCAGCGTGTACCCGTCCGGCAGCGGCGCGTAGCTCCAGACACTGGCCAGCGACAGCAGCAACACGCCGATGTGCGGCGACAGCACCAGCAGCAGCACCAGCACGATCCAGCCATATGCCAGCACGCTTTCCACCGGTCCCAGCTTCCGCTTCTGGATCGAATTGCCGCCCTTCTGCAGCGTGGAGTAGTCGCGCCCCTTGAGCACCCGCGCCGACAGCCACAGCGCCAGGATCGAGAAGCCCACCATGATGACGCTGATCACGTAGCCCAGCGGGTCTTCCAATCCGACCTGCGTGATGCGCAAGTAAGCCTGCGGCGCCAGCATGTTGGTGGTGCCCAGCACCAGCGGCGTGCCCAGGTCGTCGAACACCTTCACGAACACCAGCGACGCGCCGGCCACGTAGCCGGGCAGGGCAAGCGGAAAGATCACGCGGCGAAACAGCCGGAAGCCGCGCGAGCCCAGGTTGAAGGCCGCTTCCTCCATGGCCCCGTCGATGTTGCGCAGCGCCACGACCAGGTTCATCAGGATGAAGGGGAAATAATGGATGGCCTCCACGAAGATCACGCCATTCAGCCCTTCCATGAACGGAATCGTGAAGCCGAACCAATCGTTCAGCAGCAGGTTCACGCTGCCCGAGCGGCCGAAGATCAGCTGCATGGCCACCGCGCCCACGAAGGGCGGCATGATGAGCGGCAGCACGCCCAGGGTCTGGATCAGCAGGGCGCCCCGGAAATCGAAGCGCACCGTGAAGTACGCCAGCGGCACCGCGATCAGCGAGGCCAGCAGCGCCGACCAGCCCGCCACGTACAGGCTGTTGAAGAACGCCTCCCGCATCAACGGCTGGTTGAAGAAGGCGCCGAAGTGCCCGGTCGTGAAGCTGCCGTCGGCGTTGACGAAGGCGCTGTGAAAGACCGTGCCCACCGGCACGATCAGGAACAGCAGCAGAAAGCCCAACACCAGCAGCGCCGCCAGGACGGGGCCGGGGGGCAGGCGCAAATGGCCCGAATGATTCATCGAGATTCCCGAAAATCGTTGCCAGAAGACAAGCGCTGCCCGCGGCGGGCAGGTCAGGCCCGCTCGCCGCGTTCAGTGCGTCCTGCGTATCAGAGCGCGGCGGCTTGCCGCGCCAGCTTGACGGCTTCTTCGTAGTTGGCGCGCGCGCGGCCGTTCCACTCGCCTTCGAGCTGCGTGATCTGCTGATTGACGGCCGCGTCCTTCTTGTTGCCCGCGAAGATCGCCAGGAAGGCAGGGTCGGCCGCCTTCTTGCTGTCCACCAACGGCGCCCAGGCCAGCTTGCGCGCCTGGTCCAGCAGTTCCGCCGCCTTGCCGCTCTTGGCCTTGTCGCCCAGCTTGGCCTCGGCGTCGTAGATGGCCTTGGTGGCCGCTTGCAGCTCTTTCAGCCGGAACGTCACGGTCTGGTCGTACAGCGATTGCACGACGTAGTAGCGCGTCTGCGACAGGTCCGCATCGAAATGCACCTTGCTGCGCTTGGCGATTTCCGCCGGATCGGGATAGCCCGGCGGAATCTTTCCGGCCAGCGCGGAGTAGGGCAGCACCGGCAACCGCGAGATCTTCGGCTCCAGCAGCAGCTCCTGGCCTGCCTGGCTCAGCGTGAAGGCGATGAACTTCTTGCCTTCCTCGGTATTCTTTGCGCCCTCGATCAGCGCGATGTTGGCCGGGACGATGGCCGTCTCGGAGGGATAGACGAACTCGACCGGGAACTTGGAATACTTGCTCGACAGTCCGAAGAAGTCGATGACCGGGCCTGCGCCGAACTGGCCGTTGTTCACGCCGTCCGGCACGCCGAACGAGCGCTCGGTCACGGCGCTGCTGTTGCCCGACATGCGAAGCAGCGTGCTCCAGCCGTCATCCCAGCCTTCGCCCTGCAGGATGGTCTCCACCGTCAGGTGCATCGTGCCCGAGCGCGACGGCGAGGTGATGCCCACGTGGCCGAACCACTTGGGCGACAGCAGATCCTTCCATTCCACCGGAGCCGGAATCTTGTGCGCCGCGATGTACCGGGTGTTGTAGATGATGCCGTAGCCCGCCAGCGCCTGGCCCAGATACATCCCGCCCGGATCGTTGATGGGGTAGCTGCCGATCTTGTCGGGGACGTCCTTGTTGGCGATGTCGGCCGACTTGGCCAGCAGCTTGTCACGCCCCAGCACCTCGAACGCATCGGGCGCACTCGCCCAGAAGACCTCGGGGCGTTGGCCTGCCGGCGTCTCGCGCACGAAGGCGATGCCCGACACGGTGTTCTTGTTCAGGATTTCCAGGGTGATGCCTGGGTTCGCTTTTTCGAACGCGGTCTTGTAGGCCTGGGTCAGGTCCTTGGGGAACGACGTGATCACCGTAACGGTGCCGGCCAGGGCCGGCGCCGCGCAAACGGCCAGCAACGCCCCGGCCAGGGCTGTGCGCATAGCGTGCATGGTTTGTCTCCGTGGTTTTAGATTTGTCTGGAGACAGTACCGGCACGCCCGAGGAGCGTCCAATCAGAAATTTTGATGCGCGCCATCAGCGACGGCGCCACATCGCTTGCCCCGAATCAGGCCTGGGCCGACACGCCGGCCTGTTTGGCAGCCTGCGCCTGTTTTGCCAGGAGATGGGAAATCTGGCCTTGGATCTGCACGGCCTGGGCATTGAGCGCCATGATCTGCTGCGCCTTCATTTCGGCCGACATGCCGCTCGCCTTCACTTTGGCGATCTGATCCATGATGCGCTTGAGCTGCTTTTGCAACTCCTTGATCTGGCGGGTGTATTCGTCGTCGTTGTCGGTTTCTTCGGTGGCCTGCGCGTTGCCGACCTTGGTGGCGCCCGGATTGTTGACGCGGATCTTGCCTTCCGCAGTCACCGACACCGCATCCTGCCCCGAAGCGTTCTTCGCTTCCTTGTTGGCCTGGATCTTCTCGGCCCACAGATCTGCAAGGCTGCTGATCCGGGAGGTGCCGCTGATGCTGTTGATCGCCATGACTGTTCCTTTGCCTGGGATTTCGGGGTTTCCACTAATACGGCAATCGGCCGGCAAAACTTAAACGTTGCCCCCGCTTGATGGCCCCCTTTACACTGGCGCCCGCTCGCAGTTTGAAACCCTCTCGTACCACCCCGGGGAATCCATGTCCAACTCCTACTTTCCGCGCTGGCGCCTGGCGGACGACGCCGAGCCCGGCGTCATCATCGCGCCCGACGAACGGCTGTCCTGGCCCAAGAACGTCGCCATGGGCGCACAGCACGTCGTCGCGATGTTCGGCTCGACCGTCCTGGCGCCGTTGCTCATGGGGTTCGATCCCAACGTCGCCATCCTGATGTCGGGCATCGGCACGCTGATCTTCTTTCTGTTCGTGGGCGGCCGGGTGCCCAGCTATCTGGGTTCCAGCTTCGCGTTCATCGGCGGCGTCATCGCGGTGACCGGCTATGCCGGCGGCGGGGCCAACGCCAACATCGGCGTCGCGCTGGGCGCCATCATTGCCTGCGGTCTGGCTTACACGCTGATCGGCGTCATCGTCTGGATCGTCAATGCCCGGGCAGGCGGCGGCGCCAACTGGATCGATACCCTCATGCCGCCCGTCGTCACGGGCGCGGTGGTGGCGGTGATCGGCCTGAATCTCGCGCCCATCGCCGCCAAGGGCGCGATGGGGGCGTCGGGCTTCGATAGCGCCATGGCCATCGTCACGATCATCTGCGTGGGCGGCATCGCCGTCTACACGCGGGGCATGGTGCAGCGCCTGCTCATCCTGGTCGGCCTGATCCTTGCCTGCGTGGTGTACGCGGTGCTGGCCAACGGCCTGGGCCTGGGCAAGCCCATCGATTTCTCCGCGGTGTCCGCCGCCGCCTGGTTCGGCCTGCCGCAGTTCTCGGCGCCGGTCTTCAAGGCCGAGGCCATGGGCCTGATCGTTCCGGTCGCCATCATCCTGGTGGCCGAAAACCTGGGGCACGTGAAGGCCGTCAGCGCCATGACGGGGCGTGACCTGGACCGCTACCTCGGCCGGGCATTCGTGGGCGACGGCGTGGCGACGATGGTGTCGGGCGCTGTCGGCGGCACGGGCGTCACCACCTACGCCGAGAACATCGGCGTCATGGCGGTCACGCGCATCTATTCCACGCTGGTGTTCGTGATTGCTGCGGTGATTGCGATCGTCCTGGGCTTCTCGCCCAAGTTCGGCGCACTGATCCAGACGATCCCGGGGCCCGTGCTGGGCGGGATGTCGGTGGTCGTATTCGGCCTGATTGCCATCGCCGGCGCCCGCATCTGGGTCGTCAATCAGGTGGATTTCACCGACAACCGCAATCTCATCGTGGCCGCTGTCACGCTGGTGTTGGGCGCGGGCGACTTCACCATCAAGCTGGGCGACTTCACGCTGGGCGGCATCGGTACCGCCACCTTCGGCGCCATCATCCTGTATGCGCTGTTGCGACGCACCAAGTAAACGCGGCGGGCCGGGGCGCCCTGGCGCCCCCGTTTCAAGCCGCACAGGCAATCTTTCAGGTGTTTTTCAGCGGTAGCCGATCCCGGAAAACCGGCAGTCCGCGTCACGGTTCGCCGCTACGGTCGGCATCGCCAGCGTTTTTGGGCCGAAATCGCCGTTTTTAGCGGGTTACAGCGGCGAAATGCGCCGAAAAGGCCGTTTTCTCCGGCGGCTTGCATTTCCCACCAAGTTTGACCACAATATGAACTTGATTGCCCCGGTTCCGACCCGAGCCGGGGTTTTGTTTTGGTCGCCCGCGCCGCTCGCCAGGTTTTTTTCAAGCATCAGATGGCAAGCGCGCCGGTCCAGCGGCCTTCACCGAGAACGCTCCTTCGGGGCGTTTTTCTACTTTTTGTTTGGGAAACGACATGTCTGCCATTCCTTTGACCGTGCGCGGGGCCGAGCGCTTGCAAGAAGAGCTCCAACGGCTGAAAACCGTCGAACGTCCTGCTGTGATCAACGCGATCGCCGAGGCTCGCGCGCAGGGTGATCTGTCGGAAAATGCCGAGTACGATGCCGCTCGCGAGCGCCAGGGTTTCATCGAGGGCCGGATTGCCGAGCTTGAAGGCACGCTTTCCAATGCCCACATCATCGATCCGTCCTCGCTCGAGGCCGAAGGCCGCGCCGTGTTTGGCGCCACCGTCGACATCGAAGACCTGGATTCGGGCGATCGCGTCACCTATCAGATCGTCGGCGACGTCGAAGCTGATATCAAGTCCAACCTGATTTCCGTGTCCAGCCCCGTGGCTCGCGCGCTGATCGGCAAGAGCGAAGGCGACGTGGTCGAGGTCATGGCCCCGGCTGGCGTTCGCGAGTATGAAGTCCTGGGTGTGCGTTACATCTGACGCAAACCCGTCAAGCAGTAAAAATGTCAAACCACCCTGGCCCTGACGCAACGTTCGTCTGAATTCCGCGGTACATTGCGGATCGCTATGGTGGACCGGGCGCGTAAAGCGCCCGTTTTTGTGCCTGGACTTACCGTTTTGCAGTCTTGCGGCTGGTGCCGCTGCGGGCCCCGGCGCGCAGGCTCAGCGCGCTGCCGGCGCGGCGCGGAATGCCGTGGCCGCTGGTGGTGGCGCGTTTGTTGGACGGCCGCATGGGCTTGCCCTTCTTGTTGAGTTCGTCCTGGGGGACGTAACGCTTCTTGGCGGGCGCGGGCTCTTCGGACTCGCTGCGGCGCGGGCGCTTGGCAAGGGTCCGGCCTTCGGCGGCCAGCTTCTTGGGCGTGTACGGCTCCGAGGCGCGGCGCTTGGCGGGGGCTTCGGGCTCCTGGGCGGCCAGCGCGGCGGGCTTGATGTTGCCGGGCAGCGGGCGGAACAGGATCAGGGTCTTGCCCAGGTGATGCACGGGCGCGCACGATAGCGTGTCGCAGATCGTGGCAAGCATGGCGTCACGGGCCTCGCGGTCGTCGCCGCCGGCGCGAACCTTGATGAGGCCATGTGACGTCAGCGCCCGGTCGATTTCCTTCAGCACGGCGTCGGTCAGGCCGTTGTCGCCAATCAGGACGACAGGGCGCAGAGGGTGAGCGGCGGACCGCAGGTCGCTGCGCTCACGAGAGGTAAGTTCTAATATAGGCATGCGTGGAATTGTACGGTAATGGCCAAGAATAAATTCTCTAAAGACTGGATTCACCAGCACATCAACGATCCCTATGTGAAGCTGGCGCAACAGAAGGGCTATCGCGCCCGCGCCGCCTTCAAGCTGATCGAGATTCTCGACACCGAAAAGCTGCTGCGCCGCGGCGACCTGGTCGTCGACCTGGGCTCCGCGCCCGGCAGCTGGTCACAGGTGGCGCGCGAACGGCTCGCGGGGCCGGGCGGCGTCGTGGACGGCCGCATTATCGCGCTGGACATCCTGCCCATGGAACCCGTGGCAGGCGTGGAATTCATCCAGGGCGACTTCCGCGAAGACGAAGTCTTGAAACAATTGGAAGACATGGTCGGAACCCGTGCGGTGGACCTTGTTATTTCCGACATGGCCCCCAACTTGTCCGGGGTGGGTATTGCCGATGCCGCGCGCATCCAGCATGTGTGCGAATTGGCGATGGAATTTTCCTGCGCCCACCTCAAGCCCAACGGGGCGCTGATCGTCAAGGCATTCCACGGCACTGGCTTTTCGCAGATCGTCGAATCCTTCAAAAAGCGCTTTCGCCGGGTGGTTGAACGCAAACCGAAGGCGTCACGGGACAAGTCCTCTGAAACCTTTCTGGTGGCGCGCGATCTGAAGTAACCCTTCCGTATCCATCCGGGGCAAGGTGCCCTGGCCAAGAAAACCCCGTCCCGCCGAGACAACGACCAGAAAACTCAAGAATCAAATGTAATTAAATGGGCCCCACGGCTGCCGGGACGCAACTCCGTCCTACAGGTTAGAATGGGCTATTGACATACTTGTGACTGTGCCATACGCGGGTGCACAGTCGCCGGTCGGAATCGAAAGCAGGAGATCGACCTTGAACAATTCATTTTCCAAAGTCGCTGTCTGGATGGTGATAGCCCTGGTGCTGTTCACCGTCTTCAAACAGTTCGACGGACGCGCTCAGACCCAGGACGGCGTGACCTACACGCAGTTCATGGACGACGCCAAGGCGGGACGCATCCGCAAGGTCGACGTTCAAGGCGACGTGCTGTACGTCACCCCGGACGCGGGCCGCGCCTATACGCTGACTTCGCCCGGTGATCTCTGGATGGTTTCCGACCTGCTGAAGTACGGCGTGCAGGTGTCCGGCAAGCCGCGTGAAGAGCAGTCGCTGCTGATGAGCATCTTCGTGTCGTGGTTCCCCATGCTGCTGCTGATCGGCGTCTGGGTGTTCTTCATGCGCCAGATGCAGGGCGGTGGCAGGGGCGGCGCGTTCAGCTTCGGCAAATCGCGCGCCCGGATGCTCGACGAGAACACCAACCAGATCACCTTCGCCGACGTTGCCGGCTGCGACGAAGCCAAGGAAGACGTCCAGGAGCTGGTCGACTTCCTGCGCGACCCCAGCAAGTTCCAGAAGCTGGGCGGCCGCATTCCGCGCGGCGTGCTGATGGTGGGCTCGCCCGGTACCGGCAAGACGCTGCTGGCCAAGGCCATCGCCGGCGAAGCCAAGGTGCCGTTCTTCAGCATCTCCGGCTCGGACTTCGTTGAAATGTTCGTCGGCGTGGGCGCGGCCCGTGTCCGCGACATGTTCGAAAACGCCAAGAAGCACGCGCCTTGCATCATCTTCATCGACGAAATCGATGCGGTCGGCCGCCAGCGTGGCGCCGGTCTGGGTGGTGGCAACGACGAACGCGAACAGACGCTGAACCAGATGCTGGTTGAAATGGACGGCTTCGAATCCGGCCAGGGCGTCATCGTGATCGCCGCGACCAACCGTCCCGACGTGCTGGATCCGGCGCTGCTGCGTCCGGGCCGTTTCGACCGCCAGGTTGTCGTGCCGCTGCCCGATATCCGTGGCCGCGAGCAGATCCTGAAGGTTCACATGCGCAAGGTTCCGCTGTCGCCCAACGTCGACGCGACCATCCTGGCGCGCGGCTGCCCGGGCTTCTCCGGCGCCGACCTGGCCAACCTGGTCAACGAAGCCGCGCTGTTCGCCGCCCGCCGCAATGGTCGCACGGTGGATATGTCCGACTTTGAAAAGGCCAAGGACAAGATCATCATGGGCGCCGAGCGCCGCTCCATCGTGATGCCCGAAGAGGAACGCAAGAACACCGCGTACCACGAGTCCGGCCACGCGATCGTCGCGCGCATGCTCCCCAAGACCGACCCCGTCCACAAGGTCACCATCATCCCGCGCGGCCGTGCGCTGGGCGTGACCATGCAGCTTCCGGAAACCGACCGCTACAGCATGGACAAGGGCCGCCTGCTGTCCACGATCGCCGTGCTGTTCGGTGGCCGTATCGCGGAAGAGATCTTCATGGACCAGATGACGACGGGCGCCTCGAACGACTTCGAACGCGCCACCGCCATCGCCCGAGACATCGTCACGCGCTACGGCATGACCGACGAACTGGGTCCCATGGTCTACGCCGAGAACGAAGGCGAAGTCTTCCTGGGCCGCAGCGTCACCAAGACCACGCACATGTCCGAAGCCACCATGCAGAAGGTGGACACCGAGATCCGCCGCATCATCGACGAGCAGTACGGCGTTGCGCGCAAGATCCTGGAAGACAACCGCGACAAGGTCGAAGTGATGACCGCCGCGCTGCTCGAATGGGAAACCATCGACGCCGACCAGATCAACGACATCATGGAGGGCCGCCCCCCGCGTCCCCCGAAGACGCCGCAAGGCCCGTCGGATACGTCCGATACGCCGCCGACCGGCCTGGCTGCAGGTGGTAACACGGCAGCTGCGGTCTGAGGTCCTTCGTTCTGGGTTATGGCAAATAACTTCCTTTGCGGGCGCTTCGAGTTTGATCTCGAGCGCCCGCTTGTCATGGGCATCGTCAATGTCACGCCGGACTCGTTTTCCGACGGCGGCCAGCACGACGATACCGATTCCGCGGTGGCGCATGCGCGCCGGCTGATCGACGAAGGCGCGCAGATCCTGGATCTGGGCGGCGAGTCCACGCGGCCCGGCGCAGACCCCGTGTCCGTGTCCGACGAACTGAACCGGCTGCTGCCGGTGGTCGAGGCGCTTCGCGACTGCGGCGTGCCGCTGTCCATCGACACCTTCAAGCCGGAAGTCATGCGCGCCACGCTGGACGCGGGTGCGGACATGATCAACGACATCTATGGTTTCAGGCAGCCGGGCGCGATCGAGGCCGTCTCGCAATCGCGCTGCGGCCTGTGCGTCATGCACATGAAAGGCGAGCCGCGCACCATGCAGGCGGCGCCGCCCGAGTACACCGACCTGATCGGTGAAATTGGCCTCTTCCTGGGGGCACGCGCGCAAAAGCTGCGCGCGGCCTGGATCGATCCTCGGCGCATCGTGCTGGACCCGGGTTTCGGGTTCGGCAAGACGGCCGACCAGAACTTTCAACTGCTGCGCCGGCTGTCCAGCCTGCGCAGCACCGGTTATCCATTGCTGATCGGCCTGTCGCGCAAGAACATGATCGGCCAGGCCACAGGCCGGCCGGTCGGCGACCGGCTGCCCGGCAGCATTGCCGCCGCGCTTGCCTGCGTCGCGCGTGGCGCCTCCATCGTGCGCGTGCACGATGTTGCGGCCACCGTGGATGCGCTTAAGGTATGGCAGGCGGCTGAACAAGGAGCTATCAGTTCATGATTCGACGCAAATATTTCGGTACCGATGGCGTACGCGGTGAAGTCGGCGGTCCGGTGATCAACGCCGAATTCGCGCTGCGGCTGGGCTACGCGGCCGGCCGCGTGCTGGCGCGCGCGCACGCGGTGCGCGGCGCGACGCGCCCGCAGGTCGTCATCGGCAAGGACACCCGGATTTCCGGCTACATGCTGGAATCCGCGCTGGAGGCGGGGCTGTCCGCCGCCGGCATCGACGTGCTGCTGGCCGGCCCGATCCCTACGCCCGCCGTCGCCTACCTGACCCGCGCCCTGCGCCTGGTCGCCGGCATCGTCATCAGCGCATCGCACAATCCCTACCAGGACAACGGCATCAAGTTCTTCTCGGCGCAGGGCATGAAGCTGCCCGACGACATCGAGGCCGAGATCGAGGCCGCGCTGGACGAGCCGCTGGGCTGCGTCAGCTCCGAAGGCCTGGGGCGCGCGCGCCGTATGGGCGATGCCCAGGGCCGCTACATCGAGTTCTGCAAGAGCACGTTTCCCAACGATCTGGACCTGAACGGCATGACCATCGTGGTCGACGCCGCGCACGGCGCCGCCTACAACATCGCCCCGCACGTCTTCCGTGAGCTGGGCGCCGAAGTCCACGCGATCGGCGTGAACCCGGACGGTTTCAACATCAACAAGGGCGTGGGCGCGCTGCACCCCGAGCTGCTGGCCAAGGAAGTCAAGGCGCGCGGCGCCCAGCTTGGCATTGCGCTGGACGGCGACGCCGACCGCCTGCAGATGGTCGACGGCGAGGGCCGCATCTACAACGGCGACGAGCTGATGTACGCCATCGTGCGCGAGCGCATGCAGCGCGGCAAGGTCGAAGGCGTCGTGGGCACGCTGATGACCAATTTCGGCTTCGAGCGCGAAATGAAGCGACTGGGCGTGGGCTTTGACCGCGCCAACGTCGGCGACCGCTACGTCCTGGAACAGATGCAGTCGCGCGGCTGGCTGTACGGCGGCGAAAGCTCCGGCCACCTGCTGTGCCTGGACTGCCACTCCACGGGCGATGGCATCGTGGCCGCGTTGCAGGTCCTGACGGCGCTGCGCCGCAATTCGGCTGCGCTGGGCGATTGGGTCAGCGATCTGCGGATGTATCCGCAGAAAATGATCAATGTGCCGCTCACGCCCGGCATGGACTGGAAGACGCACCCCGGTCTGACGGCGGCGCGCCAGGCTGTCGAAGCCGAACTGGACGGCCGCGGCCGGATCCTGATCCGCGCTTCGGGGACGGAACCCAAGCTGCGTCTGATGGTCGAAGCCGAAGACGAGGCGCTGGCGACCAATTCCGCCGAGAAGCTTGCGCAAAGCTTGGGGTAAACCCGGAGTTTTCGTTTTAATATGTGGGCCACGCGTCGAAAATCGGCGCGTGGCCTTTGTTTATGTGCACTTTCTGTACCGGCCTAATCTTCATAGTCACGTAACATATTGGTCAAGTCATTGACATACAGGGCGTCCACACTGGCTGGACTCTCTAGGAGCTTCGCGCAATGCTGGAATTAGCACGCATCAACCCGAGCCGCAGTACCGCAGAACCCTGGACGGGCGCCGCCCCCAAAGTCCTGGCGGTCGGCCTGGCGCGTACCGCCGAAGAAATAGAGCAGATTCAACGCCTGCGCTATGACGTCTTCACGGAAGACATGGGCGCCGTCTTTCCAGATGCGCAAGACGGCATCGAACAAGACCGCTTCGATCCGTTCTGCGAACACCTGATGGTGCGCGAGCTCGACACGGACCGCGTCGTCGGCACCTATCGGATCCTGACCCCCGAAAAAGCCCTCGAAGCCGGCGGCTATTACTCGCAATCGGAGTTCGACCTGTCGGGTCTGGGCGCCATCCGCGACGAAGTCGTCGAGGTCGGCCGCTCGTGCACCCACGCGGATTACCGGGGCGGGGCGGTCATCATGCTGCTGTGGTCCGGCCTGGCCGAATACCTGCGCCGCGGCGGTTACGAATACGTGCTGGGTTGCGCCAGCGTCAGCCTGCGCGACGACGGCGTCACCGCCGCCGAAGTCTGGCGCACGGTTGCCAAGCAGATGCCCCAGGGCAACGAGCCGCGCGTCACGCCGCTGCACCGCTACCCGGTCGAAAAGCTCAACAGCACCTTGCCGGCCCGCGTGCCG
Organism: Achromobacter sp. GbtcB20; assembly: GCF_019091095.1. Taxonomy (NCBI): domain Bacteria; kingdom Pseudomonadati; phylum Pseudomonadota; class Betaproteobacteria; order Burkholderiales; family Alcaligenaceae; genus Achromobacter; species Achromobacter sp. GbtcB20. The sequence continues at coordinate 15,289 of NZ_JAGXJZ010000039.1, forward strand.
CCGCTGATCAAGGGTTACCTGAAGCTGGGCGCCAAGGTTTGCGGCGAACCCGCTTGGGATCCGGATTTCAACGCCGCCGACTTTCCGGTCCTCTTGAAGATGGAGCGCATGGACGAGCGCTACCGCCGCCACTTCGGCCTGGATCAGCCGGCCGTCCTCAATACTCAGCGCTAGACGCCACTCCCATGCGCCGCCTGCTCCGCCGAATGACTATCAGACTGATACGGCGGGCCACCCGGCCGCTGCGCATGGAACTCAGGCGGCTCGATCGGGAAACCGATCTGTCGCCATTTTGAAGCGCCGGGGCGGCCAGGCCGCCCCGCGCGGCCGCTTCAGAACTCCAGCAGTTCGAACGAAAACCCGACCTTGTTCCACTCGGCTTCTTCCGCGCGCAGCGTGAAGTCGCTGAGCGGATGTTCGGCCAGCCATTCGCGGTTGACGCGCACCACGATGGAGTTGTCGCGGACCGAGGCGGTCAGCGGCAGGGGCTCGATCTCGCCGCGGCGGCGGAACAGCAGCACGGCCAGACGCAGGGCCAGAATGGCTTTCCACTGCGGGCGCGACCGCACCAGGGGTTCCAGCTTGACGAGCTTGCCCTGGTGACCCAGCGCCAGCAGGGCCAGCAGTTGCTGGTCCGCGCGCGAGAAACCGGGCATGTCCGCGTTTTCGAGCACGTAGGCGGTGTGCTTGTGATACGCGTTGTGCGCGATCGACAGCCCCACTTCGTGCAGGTCTGCCGCCCAGCCGAGCGCGGGCCGCAGTTCGGCGCGTTCCTGGCCTTCCGGGAACATCGCATCGAACAGGGTGAGGGCGGCGTGGCGCACGCGGCGCGCCTGGTTTACATCGACGTGATAGCGCTTCATGAACTGGCGCACCGATTCATCGCGCTTGTCGTGCTCGTCGTCGCGGCCCAGCAGGTCGTACAGCACGCCCAGCCGCAACGCGCCGTCGCCGGTGTGCATGACGTCGATGCCCAGTTCGTCGAACAACGCGCTCATGATGGCCAGGCCGCCCGGGAGCACGTCGGCGCGCTCGATCTTGATGCCGGGCAGCTCGGACGGAATGACGCGGCCCGAGCGCACGAGGCGGTCTTTCAGCTTGTTCAGCCCGACGCGCGTGATGCCGCGGTTGGAATAGCCGCCTTCGGTCAGGATGGCAAAGAGCGCCTTGGCGGTGCCGGAAGAGCCATACACTTCTTTCCAGCCCGTCTTGCGATACTGCTTGGCGATGACTTCGATTTCGCGGCGGGCGGCCAGTTCGGCCTGTTTCATCTGATGGGCGTCCACCACGCCGTCCGAGAAGAACTGGCGGCTGTAACTGACGCACCCCATGTAGAGCGAGGACATCAGACCGGGCTCGAGCCCCTTGCCGATGATGACTTCGGTGGAACCGCCGCCGATGTCGATGATCAGGCGCTTGTTGGGGGAGGGGGGCAGGGTGTTGACCACGCCCGTGAAGATCAGGCGGGCCTCTTCGCGGCCGGCGATGACTTCAATCGGAAAACCCAGCGCGGCTTCGGCCCGGGGCAGGAAGTCCCGCGTGTTGCGGGCGACGCGAAAAGTGTTGGTGGCAACCGCGCGCACCCGATTGGGGTGAAAGCTGCGAAGCCGTTCGCCAAAGCGTTCCAGCACGGCGATGGCGCGGTCGATGGCGTCGTCGCTAAGCCGTTTATCGGCATCCAGGCCGGCGGCCAGCCGGACGGTTTCCTTGAGGCGGTCGATCTGGTAAATCTGGGGCGTACCGTCCTGCTGAACGATGCGTCCGATGGAGAGGCGAAAGCTGTTGGACCCGAGGTCCACCGCGGCCAGAAGTTGATCCATGCGGCTCGTGATATTGGCTGTGAGGTGGACCGATTATAGAGACCCCATGTGACAACGCCTTCGGCTTCGGGTTTTTGCTTATGGAACAGGCGCTTGCAAGCGTCAGGCCGATGCGCCATACGTCCCGTATTTGACGTACCCTTAGCGAATGGGCGCTGTCATAGAACCGTCACTCTTTTGCAGTAAAACTTCACGCTCTCTTTTCGTATGGAATCCGGTATGCCCACACGTCCGCCAGGCGAGCCTCTGCTCATGAATCGCGAATTGTCGCTGCTCAAGTTCAATGAACGGGTGCTGGCGATGGCGGAGAACCCCAAGACGCCGCTGCTCGAGCGGCTGCGCTACGTGTGCATCGTCAGTTCCAACCTGGACGAGTTCTTCGAGATCCGGATTTCCAGTCTGAAAGAGCAGCAGCGCCAGTCGCCCAACCTGGTCGGACCGGACGGCATGACGCCGGACGAGGCTTTCGACTGCGTGCAGCAGGCCGTGCATGAACTGGTGGGCCGCCAGTACAACCTGCTCAACGACGACATCCTGCCGGCGATGCACGCCGAGGGCATCGCGCTGCATCACGCTTCCGAATGGAACGCCGCGCAGCAGGAATGGGCGCGCGACGTGTTCCATCGCGACGTGATGCCGCTCTTGACGCCCATCGGGCTGGATCCCGCGCATCCGTTTCCGCGCGTCTACAACAAGAGCCTGAATTTCATCGTGTCGCTGGCGGGCGCCGATGCCTTCGGCCGTCAGGCATCGATCGCCATCGTCCAGGCGCCCCGGGCCCTGCCGCGTCTGATCAAGATGCCCCAGGAACTGTCGGGGCAGCCCGAAGGCTACATCCTGCTGACGTCGCTGCTGCGCGCCTTCGTGGGCGAGCTGTTTCCGGGCCTGGAAATGCTGGGCTGCTATCAGTGGCGCGTCACGCGCAACAGCGATCTCTTCGTGGACGAGGAAGAAGTCACCAACCTGCGCCATGCGTTGCAAGGCGAGCTGTCGCAGCGCAACTTCGGGGCGGCCGTCCGGCTGGAGATCGACAAGCTGACGCCAGTTGAACTCGAAACGTTCCTGCAGCGCGAGTTCTCGCTCAAGGCGGACGACACCTATCGTGTGCCGGGGCCGGTGAACCTGTCGCGCCTCATGCAGCTGTGCAATTCCGCGGCGCGCCCGGACCTGCTGTTTCCCGACTATCGCGCCCCGGTGCCCGCGCCCTTTGACCGGGTCGGCGACAAGCCGGCTGATCTCTTCGAAGCGGTGGCCGAGTGCGACCGCCTGCTGCACCACCCCTACCAGTCGTTCCAGCCCGTCATCGATTTCCTGACCGCGGCCGCGCTGGATCCCGACGTGATGGCCATCAAGCAGACCATCTACCGTACCGGCGAGGACTCCGAGCTGATGAAGATCCTGCTGGCGGCCGCGCGCGCCGGCAAGGAAGTGACGGTGGTCGTGGAGCTGATGGCGCGATTCGACGAACAGACCAACATCAACTGGGCCTCCAAGCTCGAAGAGGTGGGGGCGCATGTCGTCTACGGCGTGGTGGCGCACAAGACGCACGCCAAGATGGCGGTCGTGCTGCGCCGGGAAAAAGGGCGTCTGCGCCGCTACGCCCACCTGGGCACCGGCAACTACCATCCCCGCACGGCGCGGCTGTACACCGATTTCGGACTGCTGACCGCCGATCCCAAGCTGTGCGAGGACATGGACAAGGTCTTCGCCCAGTTGACCGGCCTGGGCGCGCGGCGGGCATTGAAGTCGCTGATGCAGTCGCCGTTCACCCTGCACGAGGGCATGGTGTCGCTGATCCGCGCCGAGGCGCGCGCCGCCAAGGCGGGCAAGCGGTCGCGCATCATGGCCAAGATGAATTCGCTGCTCGAAGAGCAGATCATCGCCGAGCTCTACAAGGCCAGCCAGGCGGGCGTGAAGATCGACCTGATCGTGCGCGGCGTATGCGCCCTGCGCGCCGGGGTGCCGGGCTTGTCGGAGAACATCCGTGTGCGTTCCATCGTGGGCCGCTTCCTGGAGCACTCCCGCGTCTTCTATTTCTATGCCGAGGGCGAAGAGACGGTGTACCTGTCGTCGGCCGACTGGATGGACCGCAATTTCTTCCGGCGCGTGGAAATCGCTTTCCCGATCTATGACAAGACGCTCAAGAAGCGCGTCATCGACGAAGCATTCACCTACGCCCTGCGCGACAACCAGCTCGCCTGGCAGCAGCAACCCAGCGGCGACTACGCGCGCGTCAAAAGCCGCCGCGAGCCCTTCAACCTGCACCAGTTCCTGATGCAGAAGCTGGGCGTGTAGCACCGGCACGGCGGCAAACCGTCCCTGATATTTCACCAGGTGACGAGCGCCGCTCCCTGCCAGTCCCCGAGCTTGAGCATGGCCCCGTCCAGCCCATTTCCCCAGTGGAAATGGGCTTTTTTCATTCGGGGACGGGCTTGCCAATGCAGCCGAACGGATCTGGCTTTGCCGGTCGGCCACCGGGGATCATGACTGTCATGGTCTTGTCACGTTGGGCTCCTAAGATGCGAGGGTCGCTGAAAGACAGGCAGCTAAAAAGCCTGCCAAGACTCCTTTAACGAGCACAGAAGGAACCCAGATGTTCAAACGTGTCTTCAAGCAAGTTTCCGTGGGCGTCGCGCTGAGCGCCGCCGTTTTCGCCGTCCAGGCCGCCAACGTGACCGGCGCCGGCGCATCGTTCCCGTACCCGATCTACGCCAAGTGGGCGTCCGACTACAAGGCTGCGACCAACAACGCGGTCAACTACCAGTCCATCGGTTCGGGCGGCGGCCAGCAGCAGATCATTGCAAAGACCGTCGACTTCGGCGCCTCGGATGACCCGATGAAGGCTGCCGACCTGGAAAAGCACGGCCTGCTGCAATTCCCCGCCGTGATCGGCGGCACCGTGGCCGTCGTGAACGTCGACGGCATCGAGCCGGGCAAGCTGAAGCTGTCGGGCAAGGTCCTGGCCGACATCTTCCTGGGCAAGGTCAAGAAGTGGGACGACGCCGCCGTCAAGGCGCTGAACCCCGACCTGAAGCTGCCCTCGGCCGACATCATCGTCGTGCACCGTTCGGACGGCTCGGGCACCACCTTCGGCTGGACGAACTACCTGTCCAAGGTGTCGCCGGAGTGGAAGTCGCAAGTCGGTGAAGGCAAGGCCGTCAAGTGGCCCACCGGCCAAGGCGGCAAGGGCAACGAAGGCGTCGCCGCCTACGTCGGCCAGCTGAAGAACTCGATCGGCTACGTCGAATACGCCTACGCCAAGCAGAACAAGCTGGCCTGGACGCAACTGCAGAACAAGGACGGCAAGTTCGTCCAGCCCGAGCAAAAGGCGTTCGCCGCCGCGGCCGCCAACGCCGACTGGAAGAGCGCGCCGGGCATGGGCGTGGTCCTGACCGACGAGCCGGGCGCAGATTCGTGGCCCGTCACCGCCGCCACCTTCATCCTGATCCACAAGTCGCAAGACAAGCCGGCTCAGGGCAAGGCGGTGCTGGAATTCTTCGACTGGGCCTTCAAGAACGGCGCCAAGTCGGCTGAAGCCATGGACTACGTGCCGCTGCCGGAAGCCGTGACCAAGGAAATCCGCGCCGCCTGGGGCGAAGTGAAGTCCGCCGACGGCCAGGCTGTCTGGAAGTAAATCAGTAACGCGCGGCCCCGACGCCACCTGGCGGGCGGGGCCGCCGCCTGTAATTCGACCTACCTGCTGTTCCCCCCAGGTTTCCTAAGGAAAGTCCATCCATGAGCGCGGTAATGGATAATAGTGTGCCGCTTCCGCCCAGCGTGGCGGATTCCGTGACTACCGGCACGCCTTCGCCTATGAAGCAAACAAAAAACGCGCTGATGGATGCGCTGTTCAAGAATCTGACCCGCCTGTTCGCCTTCCTGGTGTTCATTCTGCTGGCGGCAATTCTCATCTCCCTCATCTATGGCAGCCGCGAATCGCTGGCCAAATACGGCCTGTCGTTCCTGTGGCTCAATGACTGGGATCCGGTCAATTCCAATTACGGCGCGGTCGTGCCGATCATCGGTACGTTGCTGACGTCCGCGATTGCGCTGATCATCGCCGTGCCGGTGTCCTTCGGCATCGCCATCTTCCTGACCGAACTGTCGCCGACCTGGCTGCGCCGCCCGCTGGGCACCGCCATCGAAATGCTGGCGGCCATCCCGTCCATCATCTACGGCATGTGGGGCCTGTTCGTCTTCGTGCCCGTGTTCCAGCAGTACGTGCAGCCGTTCCTGATCGCGACGTTGGGCAATCTTCCCATCATCGGCGGACTGTTCGCCGGTCCGCCTTTCGGCATTGGCATCTTCACCGCCGGCCTGATCCTCTCGATCATGATCATCCCGTTCATCGCCGCCGTGATGCGCGACGTGTTCGAGCTGGTCCCCGCGATGCTCAAGGAATCGGCGTACGGCCTGGGCAGCACGACCTGGGAAGTGATGTGGCGCGTTGTCCTGCCCTTTACCAAGTCGGGCGTCATCGGCGGCATCATGCTCGGCCTGGGCCGCGCGCTCGGCGAAACCATGGCCGTGACCTTCGTCATCGGCAATGCGTTCAAGTGGTCCGGCTCGCTGTTCTCGCCCGGCAACTCCATCGCCTCGGCGCTCGCCAATGAATTCAACGAGGCGGGCGGCATCCAGAAGGCGGCGTTGCTGGAACTGGGCCTGATCCTGTTCCTCATCACGACCATCGTGCTGGCCCTGGCCAAGGCGCTGCTGGTCCGCCTGTCCGCTGGCGAAGGCAAGAAGACCTGACGCCCGGAAGCACAAGGAAAAACCATGGCTGAATCCGTACTCAACATGCAGAACGGCATCTATCGCCGGCGCCGCGTGGTCAATCGCATCATGCTGGCCGTGTCGATGACGACATTGCTGTTTGGCCTGTTCTGGCTGTTCTGGATCATTCTGACGCTGTTGATGAAGGGCGCGCCCGCGCTGTCGTACACGCTCTTCACCGAAATCACGCCGCCGCCGGGCCAGGCGGGGGGCTTGCTCAACGCCATTCTCGGCAGCGTGATGATGGCGGGCGTCGGCACGCTGATCGGCACGCCGGTGGGCATCCTGGCCGGCACCTACCTGGCTGAATACGGCCAGCGCGGCTGGCTGGCGCCCGCCACGCGATTCCTGAACGACGTGCTGCTGTCCGCGCCGTCGATCATCATCGGTCTGTTCATCTACGCCGTGTATGTGGCGCAGGTGGGGCATTACTCCGGCTGGGCCGGCGCGGTCGCGCTGTCCATCCTGGTGATTCCCGTCGTGGTCCGCACCACCGACAACATGCTGCTGCTGGTGCCCAACAGCCTGCGCGAAGCCACCGCTGCCCTGGGCTGCCCGAAGTGGCGCATGATCACCATGGTGTGCTATCGCGCCGCCAAGTCTGGCATCATCACCGGCGTGCTGCTCGCCATCGCCCGCATCTCCGGCGAAACCGCGCCGCTGCTGTTCACCGCGCTGTCGAACCAGTTCATGTCGCTGAACATGAACGGGCCGATGGCCAACCTGCCAGTCGTCATCTACCAATACGCCGCCAGCCCCTTCAAGGACTGGAACAACCTGGCCTGGGCCGGCGCGACGCTGATCACGCTGCTGGTGTTGGGCATCAACATCATCGCCCGCAACTTGTTCCGCAAGTAAAGATCGCTATCCCGGTGCGCCAGCCGCGCCGGAGCCAAGGGAAATGCAATGGAAAACACCGCTACCGCAGTCAAGAACAAGCTCGAGGTCAAGGACCTGAACTTCTACTACGGCAAGTTCCACGCGATTCGCAACGTGAACATGTCGATCCAGGAGAAGAAGGTCACCGCCTTCATCGGCCCGTCGGGCTGCGGCAAATCGACCCTGCTGCGCACGTTCAACCGCATGTTCGAGCTCTACCCCGGCCAGCGCGCCGAGGGCGAAATCCTTCTGGATGGCGAAAACCTGCTGACGGCCAAGACCGACATCTCGCTGATCCGCGCCAAGGTCGGCATGGTCTTCCAGAAGCCCACGCCGTTCCCCATGAGCATCTACGACAACATCGCCTTCGGCGTGCGTCTGTTCGAACGCCTCTCCAAGGGCGAGATGGACGAGCGCGTCGAATGGGCGCTGAGCAAGGCCGCGCTGTGGAACGAAGTGAAGGACAAGCTGCACCAGAGCGGCAACAGCCTGTCCGGCGGCCAGCAGCAGCGCCTGTGCATCGCCCGCGGCGTCGCGATCAAGCCCGAAGTCCTGCTGCTCGACGAGCCGTGCTCGGCGCTGGATCCCATCTCCACCGCCAAGATCGAAGAACTGATCGCCGAACTGAAGAACGACTACACCGTCGTGATCGTGACGCACAACATGCAGCAGGCCGCGCGGTGTTCGGACTACACCGCGTATATGTACCTGGGCGAACTGATGGAATTCGGTCAGACCGACCAGATTTTTGTTAAGCCTTCGCGCAAGGAAACCGAGGACTACATCACGGGCCGCTTCGGCTGACCGCGGGGTCGGGCGCAGCGGACGCCAGACACCAGTTTCTGGTATAGTCTCCACCCTTCGGGGCGTAGCGCAGCCTGGTAGCGCATCTGCTTTGGGAGCAGAGGGTCGTGAGTTCGAATCCCACCGCCCCGACCAATAAAATCAAAGGGTTAGCTCAATGTCATTGAGCTAACCCTTTTTCTTTGCTTGGCATATGGGACAACATATGGGACAACGAACTTGCAGTTGGCGGTGAGCAAGTTCAGGCGGCATCAAGGCAAGGATGTGCACTCGGTGGCAATAGCGCATTTCGGCACTTGCCGGGTCTCTGCTTGGTTGGGGCGGGCAGCTCGCTGCACTTTGGGCTCATCAGGCCGTGCGCTGGGGCAGCAACGTGAGAGTTCCGAGCCCAGGTCGCAGAGCATCGGCGGCACCACGCGACAGTTGAATCGTTACGACCCCTCGCCCCTTCCATCCTCGCGGCCTTATTCGTTAGCGGAGCAAATGCCGAGCTGTGCTGTGGACCGGTCTTCCCCGGTGGCACTTTTAAAGCGTCGCGGCCTGTACTCTGCATGTGCTGTGTGCATTGCACTGAGACCATACTGCACACCTCAGTGTCAAATGCGCTATGAGCTGCGCTGAGAGAAATCAAAGTCGACGGTCTATCCGACCCGAACCGCGGAGACTTGGCCTAGTACGGGAATGAGGGGATAGGGCATCCTTTAACCTAGTACTGATACGAGGGGTGCCCTTTCGACAATGGAGGTAGGAGTTGCCAGCGCAATGTCTGAGTGGCTGCGACAGGGACACAGAGTCTTTCAGACGGCTAACAGATTATTTCGCTGAGTCGACACCGGGCTGGCCGCGGGCCGCGATCCCGCGTATGAGGCGCTGAAACTTGTCGGCAGGTCCGTAGATTTCACGCCGCCGCAACCGTCCGGCTCGTGGCGTTGCAAATTAACTCCCACCTTGAGACGCCGGCGCCGGACAGTTGCCGCCACGGTCACGTACGTCTGGAACATCATGAACCGTTGATTGTTCCACCTTCACTGACGGTGGGCGGGGAGCGGGGCGGCTGTCCCGTTGTGGACCATCGAACAGACCCGGAGTGCTTAGCTGGCGTAGAGATCAAGTGCCGACGCCATCAGTCAAAGCCCTTTTCAAACACCTTATCAAAATCCCCTATCAAATGTTCCCAATGTGCGGGGAAGCTTGGCGCTCCGGTGGGCATCGATTCTTGCCACGGACAAAGGGGAAGGCTGGCTCGGCGGTCTCTCGTTCTAGCGAGCGGAGTCGTTGGATTGTGCAATACAGGACTCTGGCCAGACCCTCGGACTTGCCCACTTTCTTTTGCACGGCGCCCCAACCGTCTTCTAGACCCTGCAAGGCAAAAATTCGGAGATTCGACTCGCGTTTCAGAAACAGAGCGCGAGACCGCGCAGAACGCGCTCTGGACTGCAATGGCTCTAATGTGGCTGCCTACCCTGTTGATTTGCAGGCAGAGTTGACCCACTTTTACGTTTGATTTGCATCTAATTCTGACCCACCTCGTGAACACTAT
>NZ_JAGXJZ010000390.1:0-315 GCF_019091095.1 Achromobacter sp. GbtcB20
CCGCCGGCCTGCTGCTGGTCGCCCACAACCCGCACGGCGGCGAGCACCTGCAGGACCTGCTGGCCGGGCAGATCCTGTGGGTCAGCTACGACCAGCTGGTGATGCCGGCGGCCGGCGCGGTGCTGATCCTGGCGCTGCTGGCGCTGCTGCGCAACCGTCTTGGGCGGCTCGGCTTCTACCTGGTGTTCGCGCTGGCGGTGGCGGCTTCGGTCCAGCTGGTCGGGGTCTACCTGGTGTTCGCCAGCCTGATCGTGCCGAGCCTGGCCGTGCGCCATTACCGCGAGGCGCGCAAGCTGCCCTTCGCCTACCTGATCG
>NZ_JAGXJZ010000391.1:0-314 GCF_019091095.1 Achromobacter sp. GbtcB20
CCGCACGCGGATGCCGAGCTGGCTCGCCAGCGCCCGGGCGACGTTCGCCGCGTAATCCTCGGGAAAATCGTCGAGCGGCACGACGTAGACGGGAACGATGTCGCCGCGCGGCTTGACGGCGAACGCGACGCCGCTGCCCAGCAGCGCCAGACCGGTCAATAACATGTGACGTCTCTGCATGATTTCCCTAGTAGTATTTTATTTTTAACAAGTTTAGCCCCAGGCCATCGCGCCGTCCAAGCATTTTGCATATTGATAAGATTATCAGCCCGGCATTTCTGAAATTTGGTGTCGCCATTTGAAAAGCTTGCGCT
>NZ_JAGXJZ010000392.1:0-314 GCF_019091095.1 Achromobacter sp. GbtcB20
ACGCCGGACCCGGGGCCCTTCGTCCACCGGCAGGCTCGCTGTCTTGCCTGGGCGCGCCAGGGCCTCCGGCGGGGCCTGGAGCGTCGCTTCGCTCAGGCCCAGCTCCTGGGCGAGCCTGTGGTTGCCCTTGTGCAACATGCGCCCGGCGACGCGGCCGCGCACGCCGCGGCCAGGCAGCGCCGCGAAGTCGTCGACCTCGTGCAGCGCGATGCCGTCACGGTTCGCCTTGCGGGCGATGGCCTGAGACACAGGATGGTCCGAGCGTGCCGCGAGGCTTGCGGCCCAGGCGGCAACTTCCTGCGCCTCGCCGATCA
>NZ_JAGXJZ010000393.1:0-313 GCF_019091095.1 Achromobacter sp. GbtcB20
TCGCGTTTAATCCCCTGCTGCTTGAACGGGTGGGCGGCGGAGCCGCCCACCCTACGGGTCGATGCGTAGTGCCGGTTCAAAGAAACAGCTTGTACACCGGATTCGCGCTCTCGTCCCAATACCGGTATCCCAGCGTCGCCAGGAACTGCCTGAACTCGTCCATCTCTTCGGCCGGCACCTGCAGGCCGACCAGGATGCGCCCGACGTCGCCGCCCTGGTTGCGGTAGTGGAACAGCGAGATGTTCCAGTTCGGCGCCATGCTGTCCAGGAAGCGCATCAGGGCGCCGGGGCGCTCCGGGAATCCGAAGCGGTA
>NZ_JAGXJZ010000394.1:0-313 GCF_019091095.1 Achromobacter sp. GbtcB20
CCGGCAACTGGTCCAGGTTCAGCCAGGCCAGGCCCGACGGCGGCTTGGCCTTCAGGCCCTTGCGCGCCTGCTGCAGCAGCGTTGCCGGCGCCAGGCGCGGTGCGATGTCTTCGCCGAGGCGCTCGAGCGCCGTCATCAGCTCGGCGCTGACGGTCTCCCGCACTCCCTTGTCGAGCGCCGCGTACAGCGCCGGGATGGCCGGGCGGTAGCCGAGGCGGCCCAGTCAGCGCGCCGCCTCGATGCGCAGTTCCTGCCTGCTCGATCCCAGCACGTCGGCGTCGCGCTTGCCGATGTCGGGCAGCTTGTCGAGCAC
>NZ_JAGXJZ010000395.1:0-313 GCF_019091095.1 Achromobacter sp. GbtcB20
AGTTCATCGAGTGGACCGCGGTGCTGCTCTCCGGCCAGGGCTACGACAAATTGTGCAACTGGGATTGCAGCTGGTATGCCGGCATCGTCCAGAGCGGCTACGACCTCTCTCCCCATGGGCATGCGCGCGGCGACGCCGCGAACTGGGCCTTCTTTGCTCTGTTGCCGCTGGTTGCGCGCGCGCTCGCCTTTTTCTCCGGGTTTGCGCCGCAGCTCTCGCTGGTGCTGGCGTCCAAGCTGTTTTTCCTGCTGGCGATCTTCGCTTTCGGGAAGTTCGCACGCGCCTATGACGAGCGCCTCGACCCGATCGCCCT
>NZ_JAGXJZ010000396.1:0-313 GCF_019091095.1 Achromobacter sp. GbtcB20
CGACCACCGCCGGCGAATCCGAACTGAGCACCACGAACTGGTCGGGATGCATCACCAGCCGGATGCCGGCGTCGGTGGCGCGCTGGCCGGAGCGCTCCAGCGCCGGGGCCAGCGTTTCCAGGATCTCGCGTCCGCTCGGTTCGTCGGCGAAGGGAAAGATCGAGGAGGGGAGGCGGTACAGGGAAATCCCGGCTTGCCTGCAGTAGCGCATGGCCGCGTCGAAGGTCTGGATGTTGTCGCGGAAAATGTCTTCCAGCAGCTTGCGCTGGGTGTCGAGCGACTGCTCCAGCAATCGCTTGCGCGTGATGGTGCG
>NZ_JAGXJZ010000397.1:0-313 GCF_019091095.1 Achromobacter sp. GbtcB20
AGGCGCTGCTGTCGATGTTCCCGATCAAAAGGCTGGCCATATTCATCTCCTTGGAGCCTTGGAAAACCGTAGCGAGCGGCGGCAGTTCCGTCCGAGAAGCGCAGCTGTACGAGATGTACAGCGAGCATCGCAGGACGGAAATGTGCCCGCGCAGTAGGTTTATGAAGCTTACTTCTCGAGGCCGGCAGGCGGCCAGTTCTCGAGTTTCATACCCAGGGTCAGGCCGCGCGAAGCCAAGACTTCCTTGATTTCGTTGAGCGACTTGCGGCCCAGGTTCGGGGTCTTGAGCAGCTCGTTTTCCGATCGCTGGATC
>NZ_JAGXJZ010000398.1:0-312 GCF_019091095.1 Achromobacter sp. GbtcB20
TCAGGTGCGGGGTTCGCTCCTGCCCTGCAGGGCCGCCATGCGCAGGCGCGCGCTGTCCTTGTGCGGCGGTTCGAGCACGATGTCGTGGTGGCTGTGCTTGAGGACGTTCACGCGCAGGCCGCGCGCCGCCAGGCGCCCGACCAGGAATTCGAGCAGGGTCGTCTTGCCGCTGCCGGACCAGCCGACGACGGCCAGCGCCAGGCCGGGATCAGTAACCGACACGGTAGCGGTTGCCCCGGTAGTTCATCACCGCGTACTTCGGCATCAGGCGCTCCAGCTCCTGGCCGGGCGCTAGCTCCTCGCCTTCGCGGC
>NZ_JAGXJZ010000399.1:0-312 GCF_019091095.1 Achromobacter sp. GbtcB20
GGTCGTGTCTTCGGCGATCTGGCCGGCCAGGTAGACGGTGCCGTTGTGGATGGCGGCTTCGGAGGGAGGCTCGCCCACGTGGGGGCGGCTGATTTCCATGGTCTCTTTCTAAAAACAGCGGGCCGGTCAGCCCAGTAAAAATTCGCGTGCGATCGCGATCTGGTCGGGATGGACAAACGTGGGCGCATGGCCCACGCCCGGGATCTCGACCAGCGTCGGGTGCGGCCCGCGCCGCGTCATCTCCTGCGCGGTCTCGCGCGAGAGCAGGTCCGACAGCGCGCCGCGCACCAGCAGCGTCGGGCAGCCGATGGC